>JBBIQF010000084.1:0-37241 GCA_037442445.1 Planctomycetaceae bacterium | reverse complement strand
CCGGGCGCCGTGCGCACGCGGGCCCAATAGGGGAATCCGCCGGGTGGCCTGGCCGTGCCGAATTGCCGTGCGCCAGGAAGTGCACGGGCTGGCCACGGGCTGTTCGCGACCGGGAGGCGTCCTTGCCTCTCCGGTCCGTGAGAATGCCTCGACCTCGCGATGGCGAGGCACGAAACGCCAATCGGGTGGCCTGGGACTGGCGTTCCGCTCTTCTCACGCAATGGCGAACGGACGGACGTTCAGCGAACAGCTCCTAGTGCCGCCTCGGCGATCGTGTCGAAATCCTTCTGGCGCTCCGCCAGATACTGGGTCCAACGGTCCTTGGGCCAAATCTCCACGTGATCCTGGACGCCCAGCAATACTGCATCCTTACCCAATTCCACGAGTTCGGCAAGCTCTGTCGGGATGCGAATTCGGCCTTGGCGATCGAGTTCCACCCGATGCGCCCGGGCATAGAACAGACGTGTAAATGCCCGGACATCCCGACTTGCTGGGGACGCCTGGTCCACCCGATCGGCTAACCGTGCGAACGCCTCCTCCGTGTAAAGGGCCAACGAACCGTCGGTACCCGGGGCCAAATAAAGCACCCCTCCTGTGGGGCATTTCATGGCGTCCCGAAGCGGCTTGGGCAGTGGCAGCCGGCC
This sequence comes from Planctomycetaceae bacterium, assembly GCA_037442445.1. GTDB lineage: Bacteria > Planctomycetota > Planctomycetia > Pirellulales > Thermoguttaceae > JANLFZ01. Next base: position 36,597 of record JBBIQF010000084.1, on the reverse strand, counting down.
CTTCTGATCCACCGCTCGACAGTACGTTCCGGTGAGGGGCATAACCGCCACTTTTCGCCACTTTTCCCCACAGGCCCCCAATGTAGCCTTTTTCCGCCGCCAATCAAGGCCCCCGCGGCCAACTTCCCAGTTACGTCACGTGGCTACGCCATAGGGTTTTGACACGTATCGGGTTGCGGCGATCGCCCTGGACCTAAGTCGTGCAAAGATTTTTCCTTTTCAGGCCCCTGGCCGCACGCGATCAGCGACTCCCACAGCCGCTGGTAGCTCGCTACCGTCCCTTCGATACTGAACGCACATTCAACACGCTTGCGATTGGCCTGGCCCAGACTTGCGGCCAGCCCGGGGTTCTCCAAAATGGCTTTTACCCGGCCGGCAAACCGCTCGGTGTCGCCGAACGGCACCACCTGCAAATCGCTGGAATCCGCCAGCACCTCCCTGACCCCCTCGACATCGGTAGCTACCACCGGCAGCCCGCTGGCCATCGCTTCGAGCAAGACGTTGGCCATCCCCTCCCACCGAGAGGGGAGAACCAGAAGCGTACTTGCCGCCAGTATCTCAGGCACATCGCGCCGCCACCCCACAAAATGTACTTGGCTAGATAGCCCTAGCCGGCGTGCAATGGCCAGCAGCTCCGGATACGAAGGCCCCTGACCCACGACCAACAAATGGCAGTCGGCCGGGCGGAGCCACCGCAAGGCGGTTTCGAGCAGCCAGTCCACCCCTTTTTGAGGCTCTAAGCGCCCCACGAACGCGACCACCTTGCTCTGTGGGGAGATGCCGAATTGCGTCAAATCCGCGGCTTGACTAGCGGGGTAGCGGGTGGCGTCCACGCCGTTAGGAATGACCACCACCCGCTGGCGGGGGAGTCGGCCCTTGCGGACCGAGAACTCCGCAACGGCTTGGCTGACGCACACGTAGCGGTCCACCCAGCGGGCGGTGAGCCGGTCAAGCCAAAGATGCCAAGCCGCATGACGTTCGGCCACCCGGATGCCGGCCACGACCCGTGGCACCCCGGCCAGCCGGGCCGCTATTCGGCCCGCAAGGTTCGCGTGAAAAAGGAACGATTGCACCAGGTGCGGCCGCTGGGCCCGCAACAGGCCCGCAAGCCGGGGGATGGCCCACGCCGCGTCGCGCCACCGCCGCGCCCCGAGGCAATGGACCGCAATGCCCGCCGCTTGGAGTCTGGCCGCGCATGAGGCCTCGGGCCCTTTCGGCCTGGGGCCCAAACAGTAGACCACCGGCCAGAACCGGGCCCTATCTAAGCGGGTGGCCAGTTCGACCAGGGCAACCTCGGCCCCGCCTACCTCCAGGTCGGTGATGCACAGGGCGACGCGATATGGCAGCATTCGGACATCATCCCTTGCTAAAGCATGCCACGCAAACGGTTTTTTGGGTCCGCGGCCGGCCAGTGGGGAGTGTCGGCAGACCGCGGTCTTTCAACCCGCGACTTGTGGGGCTGCACCAAGCCCCAAGGGGCGTCTATACTCTCCATGAAGGCCCAAGGCCTCGGGTGCACCGGGGTATGTGCCGGTGCCAGAGACTTTCGGGCCGGGTGCAGGCCAGATGGGATTGCCCCCCCAGCGGGCCCATGCCGGAGTCATGTCCGAATTGGACCAGTATGACTACGAGTTGCCCCGCCATTTGATTGCGCAAGCCCCGCTTGCCAACCGGGCCGATGCGCGCCTGATGGTCATCGAGCGGGCCAGCAGGGCAATTACGCACCGGCATGTCCGCGACCTGCCCGAGATCCTCCTGCCGGGCGACTGTCTTGTGCTGAACGACACGCGGGTCATACCGGCCAGGCTGGTGGGGTATCGGACCGATACGGGTGGCCATTGGGAGGGGCTGTTCCTAGAGGCCACGCCGGAGGGCATCTGGCGAATCCTGGCGAAAACGCGGGGCAAAATGCATCCGGGCGAGACCGTCACCCTGCTGGACACTAAGGGGCGCGACGACATCCGGTTGCGGATTGGGGCCCACCAGGCCGAAGGCCATTGGATCGTCCGGCCGGAATCGCAAGAGGATGCGATGACCATCCTGGAGCGGGTGGGGCGGGTGCCATTGCCGCCGTACATCCGCAAGGGGGAGATGGTCGAGGCCGACCGCGAAGCCTATCAGACGGTGTTCGCCCGCCATCCGGGGGCCGTGGCTGCCCCCACGGCCGGGCTGCATTTCACCGAGTCCCTACTCCGCAAGCTCCAGCGCATGGGGGTGGTGCTGGCGTGGGTCACCTTGCATGTCGGGCCGGGCACGTTCAAACCCATCGTGGCCGAGCGCCTCGCCGAACACCACATGCACGCCGAATGGGCCAATTTGACCGACCACACGGTGCGGACCATCGAGGGGGCCCGGCAGCGGGGCGGCCGGGTGATCGCCGTAGGGACCACCTGCGTTCGCGTGCTGGAGACCGCGGCCCGCGACGGTTCGCTGAAGCCCTTCACGGGCATGACCGACCTGTTCATTCGGCCGCCATTTACATTCCGGGCTGTCGATGCCTTGATGACCAACTTTCACCTGCCCCGCACCACGCTCTTGGTATTGGTCTACACCTTTGGCGGAAGGGACCTCATGGTCCGGGCCTATCAAGAGGCCATTCGCGAGGAGTACCGCTTCTACAGTTACGGCGATGCGATGTTGATCCTCTAGTGCCGGCCCTGGGGTCGGCGCCCGAAGGTTGCAGGCGGCTTCGCCCGCACCGGTGTAGTTGGTGGAAGAGCCGCGGGCGGGGGCTGCCATCTGGGCGGAGGCCCGCGGCGCCCTATAATCACCGGAGGACATGTCGCTTGTCCGTCGAGTGCGGCAGAATAGGCCCGTCGGCCGCGCCGTTCAAACGGGCTTCGTTTTGGGATGCCACCGCCTCGGGCGGAGCAACACGTTGGGCGGCCATGTTGGGCGGTCCCATTCGGCGTGGCAATCCGCAGGGGGGCACGCGGCGGCCTTGACGCGAAGTATCCCGGCAGTGATTCGGAGGCTATAGGATGTCCATGCCCGAGTTCATCGAGCGTCGCGAGGAAGAGATGCCTATCGAAACACCGGCGTCCCGCCCAGGCCGCGGCCCTCGGCACACGCTGTTGCCGGCGCTGTTGCTGTTCTTGGCGGGGCTGTTGGTGCTCTTGGCGCTACCGTATCTGGCGCAGGAAATCAGCTATGCGATCACCCGGGGGGAAGAGCGGGCCAGGTACGATGCAGCCCGGCAGCAGCTCGGCCAACTGGGCGAACAGACCAGCCGCTACCGCCTGGCCGCCAAGATCATCGAGCCCAGCGTGGTGGGCATCGATACGGTACGGGTCATGGCCGGCCCGCGGGTGCTGGACGAATGGGCGTTCCTCCCCCCGCCCCAGTACGAGGCGGTCGGGCAAGGCTCGGGGGTGATCATCGATGCCCAGGGCTACATCCTTACCAATTCGCACGTGATCGACCAGGCCTCGGCCGTGCGGGTCAAACTGAGCGATGGCCGGATCATCGACGACGTGCAGATCATCGGTGCCGACCCGGTAAGCGCGCGGGCGGTCCTGAAGCTCAGCGCCAACGGCCTGATTGCTGCCAAATGGGGCGATAGCGACCGGCTCGAAGTGGGCGACGAAGTCCTGGCCGTGGGAAACCCCTACGGTCTAGCCCGCTCGGTTACTGCCGGCATCATCAGCGCCAAGGAACGCCGCGTGGACTTGGATAACACCGGGTACCGCGATTTCCTGCAGACCGATGCCGCGGTCAACCCGGGTAACAGCGGCGGCCCGCTGGTGAACATGCAGGGCGAGGTGGTGGGGATCAACACAGCGATTGTGGGGCAAAGCTATCGGGGTATCAGCTTCGCTATCCCTAGCCAGTTGGCGCAGCGGGTTTTCGAGCGCTTGAAGACCACGGGCATCACGCGGGGTTGGCTGGGCATCCAGATGCAAGAGGTCACCCCGGAACTGGCGAAGCATTTTGGACTTACGGAGGCTCGCGGCGTGGTGGTGACGGCGGTGGCGGCCGACTCGCCGGCGGCCAAAGCGGGCATCCAGCCGGGCGACGTCATCGTGGCCGTGGGCGATCAGACCGTCCGCGACGCCGAGGATGTGCGGCTGGCCGTCGCGCGTGCCAAGATTGGCACCCAGATCGTGGTTACCGTGCTGCGTGGTGGGCAGGAAATGCGGATCCCCGCAACCATCGAGCAGCGTCCGGCAGCGTGGTTCCCCCCGCGGCGGTAGGGGATTCAGCGCTGCCTGTACTGCATCGCGATGCCAGTTTGTCCCCCCATGGAGGCAATGCCGCGGTGTGCCAGCGGCCGCGTATGCCACCTGTGCGGGCGAAACGGGCTGCCCGGCGGGGCCGGCCGACCAGAAAGCGGCAACTTCGACCCCAGCCGGCCCCATAATGGAATAGGGTGGCAGCGGAAAGCAGGGTTCCCACCGGGGGGCATGAAGTGGCTGGCTCGTAAACCGTATCATTCCAGGGGCTGGCCAATTGCGAGGGAGAAACGCCCATGGCCACCGGTAACCCGAGCATTGCGGAACGGGAGGCGCGCCGCCAGGCCGAGGAGGCGCAGAAAGAGATCGAGTACTGCCGGCGCGAGCTGGCGGAGCTGGGATTGCAGACCGCGTTGGACGCCGCGGGGGTGATCGATCCCACACCCACCTCCGATTTGCTCAGCGCCGCCAACAGCATTCGCCGTAAGGATTACGTCGGCGCCGGACTTACGCTGCTGGGCGTGGTCCCCTATATCGGCGATGCCATCGGCAAATCGGCCAAAGGGGCCCTGATCGTCTCCCGCGTCGCCAAGCTCAAGTCGCGGCTGGAATCGGCACTGCGGGCGCTGAAGGTGGCCGAGGCCGCCATCGCAAGAGCCAAGAGCCTCACCCGGGCCGAGAAACTCATGCGCCACGCGCTTTCGGTGGTGGAGAAGGTGGCCATCAAGCTCCACAAAGAGTTGCCGCTGATCCGTGCCCCGCGGTTGCTCAAGAAGCATCCCGGCCCGGTCCCGCTCGAGGAACTCGTCGCCGAACTGCGGGGCAAGGGCTTTCACTACGTCAAGAAAGGCGAGCACGGGTTGCAAGGCCTGCCGGAAAACAGCGACATCTATATTCGCAAGATCATGGTCAACGGGCAGGAGGTGTACGATTGCGTGCGGATCGACCGCCGGTTGCCCAATCCGGGCTTCAGCCGCGGGGTGAGCAAGACGCCGGCCCAGATCCAGGCCGGCGACAAGGCCTCGCGGCGGATGCATTCGACGCTGAATGTCCCCGAGGTCCCCTCGCAGAAAGAGATGGTCGCCGACATGCAGAGCGGCCGGCTGTTCAAGGGCGACTTCTCGCACTGGCATCACGAGCAGTTTCCGGCCACGGAGAGGAACCTGGCCCGCTATTTGACCCCTCCGCGCCGCGGGCCGGATGGCAAGATGATCTTCGAGCCGGTACCCGGGCTGAAGAAGTACGACGCCAGCGGCCAGTTGGTGGGGAAGTAGGGCCGCCGGGGCGGTGGCGGGACAGGCGCTGGGGAACGCCACAAGAAACAAAAACCGTCGCGGGGGTTCGGCCGCGACGGGTTGATTCGGACCGGCGAGTGGGAGGCGGAGGCGCCCGGCCAGGTGCCGGGCGAGGTCGTGGCTTTAGACCAATTCTTTTTTGGCACCGATGAGGGTGCGGAGCCGCTCGGCCAACAGCGCGGCATCGAACGGCTTCTTGAAGGTCTCGTTGATCGTGGAGCGATCGAAGCTGATCGAGCTGCCGTCGTCGGGCAGGAGGGCGATCAGGATCACATCGGCGAAATCGGTGTTGCGGCGCAGGTTCTGGCAGATCTGGAGGGCCTCGGTACGGCCGATGGAGAAATCGACGATCATGCAGTCGGGCTTGAAGCTTTCGGCTTGGATGCCGGCATCGAAGCCGCTGGAGGCGACGGCCACTTTGAAGGACCGCTCCAGGGGCAGCTCGCGCTTGATGTTTTCGATGAGGATCTGATCCTGGGCGACGATGAGGACCTTGGCCATCGCCTCGTCCTCCAGGTCGCCCAAGGGCATACCATGCTCTTTGAGGAAGCGGATCAGATACTCGCGCGGGATGCGGCGATCTTGCGACCCTGGAATGCGATATCCTTTGAGCCGGCCCGAATCGAACCATTTGCTGACCGTGCGCGGGGCCACTTTACAGATCTTGGCCACCTGACCTGTGGTAAAAACCTTCATTGCAGGCTCTCCGATATCTCACTCGCTTGGTTTGCATGGCGCTTCGGCCGGGCCGCGGTCCACGGCCGCCCGAAGCGGTCCGCCCCTTGTCCGCTTGGGCCGCGCGTCGTTCCATCGGGCCGGCGGGAAGCCGGGCGGCCGAAGGCGGACATCTGGGTCGGGGCAGGGTATGACGCTGTTACGCAGGCGCCGGATCGTATCCCTCCGACCCGCGCCACTAGTACATACATCGGCAACCGGGGTATCCGGAAGTCAGCGAAAATCCGTAAAATAGGGAAGGCACGTGTCGCTCAACCGCCCGGCCCCCACCTCGAAAAGTCCAGGGGCCAAGCGCCGCAAGTCCATCCGGGGAGAAACGTGCAGAGCGTCCGCGGCTTGGCCGCAGACCGGCCACCACCCCGCAAGCGCGGGGCGGCCGTTGTCCGTTCCAGCAGCGTCCCCCCTTCGGACCGTCGCTTGTCGAACCGCCACCCGCCGGCCTCGCAGCGAACACTGCGCCGCCAGCGTGCGCCGAACAAGCCTTCCCAACACTTCTTTCGATTCGCTCTGCGGTGCGACTTTAACTCTTTCTAACGGTCGCGCCGCAAGCGACGGTTATGCCGATTGCACAAGCCGAAGGGACTCTGCCGGCTGTGGCCAGCTTGCCGGTTATGGCGAATACTCCGCCCCGCGCAGACCGCTCAGGGCTTTTCCACGACGGTATCTACCACGGCGCCGTCATCCGTGTAGCGCCGCACGGCCACCTGGCCGCGGGTCGAAAGCCCCTCGGCCGATAGCTCGGCGCTTGCATCGACGGGCAAGAGGGCCAGAATCCGGCCGCCGCCAACCCGGGCCGACAGCACGTATCCGCCGGCCGCGCGCTTCAATTCCGCCTGTGTAGGCACGGCCTGGCCGGTCCGGTGCGGGCGCAACAGCGTAACGAACTCCACCTGCCGGACCTTGGGGGTCGAGGCCGTCAGGTGCCACTCGTGGAGCTTGACGCGGGGGCGGGGCGGCGGGTCGAACCGATCCGTCTGGACGATCGCGAGGTTCTCCGGAGCCAGAAACGCGATGGGGCACGAGACCTCGCCGCAGCGGACCTCGATGTCCCGCGGGCCCCCGATGCGGAACTCCGCCGGCGCATGGAGCCAGAACTCGAAAGACGAATCCTTCGGCGCCGCAAGCCGATCGAAGATGATCACCAGGTCGGGCTTGGCGAAGATCAGCGTGCGGCTGAAGCGGTCGAGGAACCGGCCTTGGTCCGGGCGCAGGCCGGTGCGGTAGCACGGCCCCGCCTCGCCCGAAACGAGGTCCAAACTCTTGGACGTGGCAAAGGCGGTGATCTGTCCGGTTGTGGCGGCCGAGTGGGGCAACTGGCCCCGGCCATCCACGGTAATGCTGTTGACCGACCGCGTGCTCCACATCCATCGCCGATGATGCTCGCTGCCGTGAATATCGCGGTAGCCGCTGGAAATCAGCACCCGCTGCCCATAAGCCGACAGCAAAAACGCATTCTGGGCATCGTACCCGTGCGACTGGCTCCCCATGGGGCTCGATTTGAAAGCCACCTGCACGCCCTGGCGGGCATCCAACAGCGTGCTGTTGAGGTACGCCTGCCCGGTCCCGCGGAAGACCCGCGAGGTGGGCAGGTCCTCGGGCGTCTTGGCCGGTACTGCCGGCAGCGTCCCCCGCAGAAAATGGATGTAAGGGCCCGGGGTGGGCAGCCCGGCCTGCTTCCGGCCGCCGCCCAATTGGTCCACATACCACTGCCAGTGCGGGTGGCGGGCCTGGGCGGCGAAGACCTGCATCAGGCTCCGGTTGGCCTGCGCCGTTCGCGAGGATGCCAAATCGCCGAACCCGCCATCGGTCTTTCCCGGCGGCATCAGGTACATGGCGTAGTAACCGGCCCGCGAGAAGAACGGCTTGCGGTAAGCATCGATGCCCACGGCGGCCTTCATCACGTCGGCCCACCACGTGAAGCGTTCCAAGTAGGCGGCCCAGTAACTGGCGCCTTCGTGCCAGCCACCGTCGTCATCGCTCCAGACCGGATACACGGTGGCAAACACGTTCATGGCGAACCACAGCCAGTCGTCGGCCCCCTCGACTTCGCCCAGAAAGGCGATACCCACCTCGCCCAGGAAGTGCCAGGCGCGGTTGGCATGGCTGTTGTAGGGCTGCCAAAAGTGCCGCGGGCAGAGGACCTGGTACATCTCGTCGCCGCGGGCCTTCATCACCTGGCGGCACTGGCGGCGCTCTTCCTCCGAGAGCAGGCTGTACACGAAGGTGTAGGTCCGCGAGAAGTAGTAGTTGTACGGCATCCCGGCTTCGTCGTTGTAGCGGAAGCCGGTGGACCCTTTGGGGTCCCAGCGGGCGCAGTCCATGAGGATGCGGCGGGCCAGTTGGCCGAACCGCTCGTCGCCCCCCAGGCGCCAGGTGAAGGCCAGCGTGGCGGCCGAGTCCAAGGCGGCGATGGTGTACATGCGGTTGCCCCACCAGATTTCGCGCCACGCCTCGCTGAGCGGCTCGGTGCCGGGGGGATACTTGGGGGGCTCGGCCGTGGGCGGCGGGCTCTTGAGCAGCCGCTGGCAGCGGGCCTCGAGCTGGCGGAACTGGGCGTTCATCTCGCCGCGGGCCAGTTGGCGCAGCCGGGGCACGTCTTCCGGGCGCAAGAACAACCGCGGGTGCGACTTGGGCACCCGGGCCAAGAGTTCTTCCCGCGGCGGCAATGGCAGTTCGGCGGCACCTTGGGCGATGGTGAAGCGCCGTGGCCGGCTCCAGGCCGTGACGTTACCCGCCCGGTCAACCCCCCGATAGCGCCATACATAGCTGCCCGGCGGAAATGTCCGCGGCGGGCAATGCACGTTGAAGCGGATTCCCTCGGCACGGTAGAACGCCTGCCCCTCGGCGAAGCGATTGCCCCGGGCGCACTCGAGTTGCCAGGTCGCAATCTCCCGCATAGGCCGCCACGAAAACGCCGGCGGCGTGATCTCGATGGTGTGCCCATCTTCCGGCCGATAACCCCACGTGCCCTCTTCGGCAGGCCGCTCGTCCAATGCCGGGGCTTTTGCCAGGCGCTGTGTCGGTGCCGCACCGAGAGCCACGGCAGAAAGAACCAGCACCGTGGCCAGGCAGATCGCAATACTGTTGGCGTAGTGGCGTTTCATCGTGGGAACCCTTGTTGCAGGCGATCGCTGCGGTCCAAACGCGTTTCGGCTCGCAGCGCCCCTGGAACCCCGCCAGCCAACCGGCCGGGGGTACCAGGCGGGGCCGCAAGCCGACACTTGCCGTGGTAACTTGCCGCGGTGGTGTGGCCATTGTGGTGCCGGCCGGGCCGGCTAGGCAAGTCCCCACGTGGCCCGATGGCGGCGGGGGCAAACGGGCTTCTGCCCCGGCCGGTTCCGGCGGCGAGCTAAGAGGACTCCGGCGAGAACCGGTTAGTGTCCACCGTTTAGGCCGCTTTGGCGTTTGCGGGACTGAAGGCGGCGACCGAACGTGCTTTCAGTACAAGCGACAAGCGAGTTTGGCTTGACCCGCGCCAAGAGGGGGGGTACGATTCCGTGTGGGTTATCGCAAGATTTTCGAGAACGGCACGCATGGCGATCGTCAATAGCGGAACTGAAGTCATTTCCGGCACGCTGGCCGATGAAGCGGACGAGCTTGCCCGGCCGGTCCGGCCGGGTGTGGACCTGGCCCGCATCGAGCGGGCGGTGCGGGAAATCCTTACAGCGGTGGGCGAGAATCCGGATCGGGAGGGCCTGCGCGACACGCCGCGGCGTGTGGCCCGGATGTACGCCGAACTGTTCAGCGGGCTGCACGAAGATCCGCGGGTGCACCTCCAGCGGTTTTTCACCGAAAAATACGACGAAATCGTGCTGGTCCGCGACATCAGCTTCGAGAGTATCTGCGAGCACCATCTGATGCCGTTTGTGGGCAAGGCGCATATCGGCTACTTGCCCAACGGCAGGGTGATCGGGCTGAGCAAGCTGGCGCGGGTGGTCGAGGGGGTAGCCCGCCGGCCGCAGGTCCAGGAACGTATGACCGAAACCATCGCCGACCTGTTGATGGAGGAATTGCAACCCAAGGGGGTGGCGGTGGTCTTGGAGGCGGTGCACACATGCATGACGGTCCGGGGGGTACGCAAGCCCGGATCGGTGTGCGTAACGTCGGCGATGAAAGGGGCTTTTCGCAACAATCCCTCGACGCGTGCCGAGGTGATGACGCTCATTCACGGCGAACGGCGCTGAGCGGCCAATGGCCCGCAGCTTGGGCCGGGAGCGTAGGGCCCCTATGGCCGGTTGGGAGCACGAGCGCGAACGCATCCTGGACGACCTCCGCGGCCTGGTTTCCGGCGAGGTCCGCTGCGACGAGGTGTTCGTCCAGCTTTTTGCGGGCGATGGCAGCATCTACGAAATCGCCCCCTTGGGGGTAGTCCGCCCGCGCTCGACCGCCGACGTGGCCGCCTGTGCCCAATACGCGGCCGAAAAGCAAATCCCCCTGCACGCCCGGGGGGCCGGCACCGGGGTGGCCGGCGGGGCGCTGGGTCCCGGGCTGATTCTGGATTTTTCCGTCTATCTCCGCCGCATCCTCCAGACCGGCGACGACTGGGTGCGGGTCCAGCCGGGATTGGTGCTCGAACGCCTCAACCATCACCTGCGCAAGCGGGGCCGGCTGTTCGGCCCCGACCCCGGCAACAGCACCGTGACCACGGTGGGGAGCGTGGTGGCGGTGGATGGCGCCGGCAGCCACGGGCTCAAATATGGCTCGGCGCGGCGGCATGTGCTGGGACTGGAGGTGGTACTGGCCGATGGAACCGTCCTCCAGGCAGGGCGCGAACCTCTGGTGGACGGCGCCAGCCAGGACCCGCATCCCCGCAAGCGGGACCTCATCAACGCCCTGGTCCGCGTGGTGCGGGAAAACGCCGCGGTGATTCGCGCTGCCCAGCCCCGCACGCCGGTGCATCCCGGCGGTTTCGGACTGGCCGAGGTCCTGGCCGACGACTATTTCGACTTCGCCCGCCTGCTGACCGGCTCCGAGGGGACGCTGGCCCTGGTGACCGAGGCCCGCCTGCGTACCGAGCCTGTGCCGCGTTACCGGGGCGTGACGCTGCTACTGTTCGACAGCCTCGACAGTGCCACGCGTGCGGTGCTGGAGGTGCTCCCGCACCGCCCCAGCGCGTGCGACCTGATGGACCGGCGCCACCTCAGCCTGGCCCGCGAAAACGACCCGCGGTTCGAGCTGCTCATTCCCCGCGATATCGAGGCCGCCCTGCTGGTCGAAACGGACGGCGACCGCCTGGTGGAGGTCCGCGAGCGGACCTACCGGTTGGCCGAGGAAATCTGCCGGCGCCGCCGCTTGGCCATCGAAAGCCGGCAGGCCCTGGATCCGGCCGAGATCGAATTGTTCTGGCAGTTGGCCCGGCGAATCACGCTGCGGGGATGCACCAAGCCGGTGCCCATCGTCGAGGACATCGTCGTCCCCCCCGAGGCCCTTTCGGATTTTCTGGTCCGGTTGCAGAACCTGCTCAAGCGGCATGAGGTGGTGGCCTCGGTGTTCGCCCATGCCGGCCAGGGACAACTGCACGTGCAGCCCTTCCTCAACCTTTCGGATCCCAAGCAGGTCCGCACGATGCAGTGCCTGGCCGAGGACCTGTATGAGCAGGTGTTTGCTGTCGGTGGCATCCTCGGCGGCGAACATGCGGCGGGGCTCAGCCGCACCCCCTTCCTCCGGCGCCAGTACGGCGAGCTGTACGAAGTGATGCGCCAGGTGAAGGCGATTCTCGATCCGCAGAACCTGTTGAACCCCGGCAAGGTGATCGGCGACGGGCAGGGGACGATCACCGCCTCTGTGCGCCCGCCGGTGCCCGAGACCAAGGCCGCCCGGGATGCCCCGGCGGACGAGCCGGACCGGCCTGCGCTCCGCGACCTCATCGAATTGCAGCTCAGTTGGAACCCGGGGCAGGCGGCCGACTTGGTGCGATCGTGCAACGGCTGTGGCGATTGCCGCACCCAGGCGCCCGACAGCCGAATGTGCCCCATGTTCCGGGTGCTGCCGGCCGAAGAGGCCTCGCCGCGGGCCAAAGCGAACCTGGTGCGCGGGGTGATCACCGGCCGGGTGAGCCTGCAAAGCCTCACCAGCGCCGAGTTCAAGGCCGTGGCCGACCTCTGCTTCAACTGCCACATGTGCGCCCTGGAATGCCCGGCGCGGGTCGATATCCCGCGGCTGATGGTCGAAAGCAAAGGCGCCTACGTGGCGGCCAAGGGCCTGCGGTTTTCCGAAGCGGCGCTGATCCGCCTGGACCTGCTGGGGATGCTGGGGGGCCGGCTGGCGCCGGTGGTCAACTGGGCCCTGGAGAACCGGCAGATGCGGTGGCTTCTGGAAAAACTGCTGGGGATCGCCCAGGGGCGCAAGCTGCCGCGCGTGGCGGCACGGAGCTTTGTGCGCCGGGCGGCACGGCGGCGCCTGACCCGCCCCACGCGCCGCACCGGCCACAAGGTGGCCTATTTCGTGGATGCCTATGCCAACTATCACGATCCGCAGCTTGGCCAGGCCCTGGTGGCGGTGCTGGAACACAACGGGGTGGCGGTGTATGTGCCCCCGGATCAGAAGGATTCTGGACTGCGCGCTTTGTCGCTGGGCGAGCTGGATTTCGCCCGGCGCGTGGCCCATCACAATGTCTCGGTGCTGGCCGAGGCCGTGCGCCAGGGCTACCATATCGTGGCCACCGAGCCGGCGGCGGCTTTGTGCTTGATCCGCGAATACCTCGCCCTGCTGGACGACGACGATGCGCGCCTGGTGGCCAGCCACACCAGCGAGGCGTGCACTTACCTCTGGCGCATGCATACCCAGGGCCGGCTGCAACTCGACCTGCGGCCCATAAGCGCCACCCTGGGCTACCACATGCCCTGCCGGCTGAAAGCCCTGGAAGTGGGCTCGCCGGGCGAAAACCTGCTGCGGTTGATCCCCGGCTTGACCGTCATGCGGATCGAGGAGGGGTGTTCGGGCATGGCGGGCATGTTCGGCCTAAGGCGCGAGCACTACCGCACCAGTCTGCGGATCGGCTGGAACCTGATCTGCCGGCTCCGCCATCCCGATATCCAGGCGGGCACCACCGAGTGCAGCACCTGCAAGATCCAGATGGAGCAGGGCACCAGCAAGCCCACCATCCATCCCATCAAGCTTTTGGCCTATAGCTACGGGTTGCTGCCGGAGGTCGAAAGCCTGCTGAGCGCTACGGGAAAGGAGCGGGTCGTCACGTGAGGGTCGAGGTGCAGTTGTTTGCGGTAGCGCGGCAGGTCGCGGGCCGGCCTGCGATCGCCATCGACCTGGCCGAAGGGGCCACCGTGGCCGACCTCCGCCGCCGGCTGGCGGAAGTCTGCCCGGTCCTGGCCCCCTTGCTGCCGGCCATGATGTTCGCGCTGGAGGACCAGTACCTGGGCGATGGCCAGCCGCTGCCCGACGGCGCCAGGCTGGCCTGCATCCCCCCGGTAAGCGGCGGGTAGGCCCCTCCCCGTGACCCGGCTGCCGCAATCCGTATACTTAGTGGGAGCGCGGCGGGTAGAGCCAAAGCCCGGCCAAGCCGGCCGCGTGTGTTGCGGCCAAGCTGCCCGCGCTCCATCGCCGTGTGGCCAGGATGCCCGGGCTCCGTACGGGCCGGCCCCGCACGCCGGGAAACGCACATGATCCGCCTGACGAGCGAACCCATCGATGTCGCTGCCGTGCTCCAGTCGGTCCAATCGCCGGCTGCCGGGGCGGTGGTCCTTTTTTTGGGCACCACGCGCGAAATGACCGATGGCCGGCGCACCCAGTGGCTGCACTACGAGGCCTACGCACCTCTGGCCGAAAAACTGCTCGCCGAGCTGGTTTGCGAGGTGCAAAAGCGCTGGCCCCTCTTGGCGTGCAGCGTGGGCCACCGGTTGGGGCGGGTCGAAGTCGGCCAGATCAGCGTGGCCGTGGCCGTCAGCTCCGCGCATCGCCAGGCGGCCTTCGAGGCGGGGCAGTGGCTCATCGACCGGCTGAAAGAGTCGGTCCCCATCTGGAAAGAGGAGCATTGGGCCGACGGAACCAGCCAGTGGGTCCATCCCGGACTGAGCCCGCCCATAGTGGGCGGAGGTGCGGCGTGAGCGTGGCTGGGCCATTGGTCGATCGCTTTGGCCGGGTGCACACCGACCTGCGGGTGTCGGTCACCGACCGCTGCAACCTGCGGTGCTACTACTGCATGCCGGCCTGGGGGGTGGAGTTCCGGCCGCATGCCGCCATCCTTTCGTTCGAGGAGATCGCCCGGGTGGTCCGCGTGGCGGCAGGGTTGGGCATTCGCAAACTCCGGCTGACCGGCGGCGAGCCCCTGGTGCGCAAAGGCATCTGCGACCTGGTGGCCATGCTGGCCCGCACGCCGGGTATCGAGGACGTGGCCCTGACCACCAACGCCGTGCTCTTGGAGCCGTTGGCCCAGCCGCTCCGCGCCGCGGGGCTGCACCGGCTGAACATCAGCCTCGATACGCTGGACCGCAAGCGGTTCGCCGAGATCAGCCTCCGCGATGACCTGCCGCGGGTGCTGGCCGGCATCGACGCCGCGGTAGCGGCCGGGTTCCGGCAGATTAAGCTCAACACGGTGGCCATCCGCGGCCGGACCGAGCAGGACGTGGTCCCCCTGGCCCAGTTTGCCCGGCAGCGCGGCCTTCCCCTGCGATTCATCGAGGTGATGCCCTTAGACGGCGATGCCCGCTGGACCCGGGAGATGGTCTTGACCGGGGCCGAAATCCTGGAGATTCTCGGCCAGCACTTCGGGCCGCTGGTGCCGGTCTCGGCGCCGGGCGACCGGGCCCCGGCCCGCGAGTACCGCTTCCCCGACGGCCAGGGAACCGTAGGCATCATCGCCACCGTGAGCCAACCGTTCTGTTCCCGGTGCAGCCGGCTACGCCTGACCTCCGAGGGCCAGATCCGCAATTGCCTGTTCTCGCACGAGGTGTGGGATGCCCGCGCGGTGCTTCGCGGCGGAGGCTCGGATGAGGACCTGGCCCGGCTGTTCCACGAGGCGGTGGGCGCCAAGAAACAACAGCACGGGACCGATACGGGCCAACTCGGTCCGCCGGCACATGCCATGCACCAAATCGGCGGATGAGAGCACGGAGCAGGGAGCAGGGAGCACGGAGCAGGGAGCGGGGAGCCATCGAGGTGGCCATGTCTTCACGACACACGGGCAATGCGGCGGTGCCGAAAAGCCGGGCCGACGGTGCGTCGCCGGAGCCCTGGTTCCGCAATGGTTTGCGCTTCGAGTGCACCGGGTGCGGCGATTGCTGCACGGGTGCCCCGGGGTACGTGTGGCTAAGCGCCGAGGAGATCGAGACGCTGGCCCAAGCCCTGGGCCTTTCCGTGGCTGCGTTCGAGGCCCAGTACGTCCGCGTGGTGGAAGACCGCAAGAGCCTCATCGAAGTCGACCAGGGCGACTGCGTGTTCTTCGACCGTTCCAGCCGGCAGTGCCGGGTGTATGCGCATCGGCCCATGCAGTGCCGCACCTGGCCGTTCTGGCAGTCCAACCTCCGCACGCCCGCCATGTGGCAGGCGGTGGCGCGGATTTGCCCGGGATGCAACCGGGGGAAGTTGCACACGATGGGCGAGATCCTGGTGGAAGCCCGCCGGGTGATCGTCTAGGCCGCCCGCGCCCCGGCCCCACTTACGGCGGGGCCTGGATGCGTCGGGCTTGCACCACGCGGGGATGCCGCGCGGCATCGCGCACGGTGGGCCCGATTTCCAGAAGCGTCTCGGCCCCGAGGATGGCCTGCACCGCGTCGTGGATCATGGGGCTAATCTCGATCAACAGGTGGCCCCCCGGAGCCAGGCGCTTGGCTGCTTCGGGCACCAGCCGGGCGATCACCTCCGTCCCCAAGGGCCCGGCGACCAGGGCTGCCCGCGGCTCGAAGTCGCGTATATCCCGGGCCAGGTGTTCGAACTCCGCCTCGCTGACGTAGGGCGGATTGCTGGCGATGAAGTCGAATCGCTCTTCAGGCGCAACTGCGGCGAACAGGTCGCTCTGGACGAACTCGATCTGGCCAGAGACGCCGTGCGTTTCGGCATTCTCGCGCGCCACGGCCAGGGCCGCGGCGCTGGTGTCCAGCGCCGTGAGGCGGGCTTGAGGGAGGTGCTTGGCCACGGCCACGGCGATGGCCCCGCTGCCGGTCCCCACGTCGCATACGCGGAGGGGCTGCTCGGGGCACCGGGCCAGCCGGGCTTTGGCCAGTTCGATGAGCGTCATGACGACCAGTTCGGTTTCCGGCCGGGGAATGAGCACATCGGCCGTCACCCGAAAACACAGCGAATAGAACTCCCGCCGGCCGACCAGGTAGGCCACCGGAGCGCCTTCGGCCCGGCGCTGGACAAGCTGCCGGAACACCGCGCGGGCCGCCTCCGAAGGCACCTCTTCAAAAGCCGTGTACAGATCGATGCGGCGGCATCCCAGGGCCTCGGCCAAGAGGACCTCGGCATCCAGGCGAGGCGTCTGCGAGCCGTGCCGCTTGAGAAACTCCGTGGTCCAGGCCAACAGCCGGCCAACTGTCCATACCTCGGCTTGTGCCATGCCACCTCGCTGCCTTCCCCAACCTCCGGGGATGCTTCCGCCGCCGATGGGCCTTGCAAGCTGAGGAAAAGCTTAGCGTATGGGGCCTGGAAGCTGAAGTCCCGTTGCGGCGAAGCGAGCCCCAGCGGTCAGCAGATTCGCGGCAGGGGTTCGCCTGCCAGCAGGTCCACGATCCGCTGGCCGCCCAAAGCGTTTCGCACGGCGACGATGCCGGGATGTTCGGCCGACACCCGGCCGATGCGGGCCGGGCGGCTGTCGCCGGACCAGGCGGCCAGGATCTCCCAGGCCCGATCTGCCGCCTCGGCCGATACAAACGCCACCAGGCGGCCTTCGTTGGCCACGTACAGCGGGTCCAAACCCAAGAGTTCGCACGCGCCGGCCACGGGCTCGGCCACGGGAATGGCCTCCTCGTCCAGCGCAATGCCCACCTTGGCATCCAGGGCGATCTCGTTCAAAGCGGCGGCCAATCCCCCGCGCGTCAAATCCCGCAGGCAATGCAGATCGGCCCCCAAGGCCGCCAGGCGCTCGACCAGGCCGGCCAAAGGCGCGCAATCGCTGGCCAGCGCCCCCTCGAACGCAAGGCCTTCGCGCACCGAGAGGATGGCGATCCCGTGGCGCCCCAAATCGCCGCTGACGAACACCGCATCGCCTGGCCGGACCCGCTGCGGCGAGACATCGACCCCCGGCGGCACGATGCCGATCCCGGCCGTATTGACGTACACGCCGTCGCCTTTGCCGCGGTCCACGACCTTGGTATCGCCGGTAACGATCTCCACGCCGGCCTGTTGGGCCGCCGCCTGCATCGAAGCCACGATTCGCCGCAACGTCTCCAGCGGGAACCCCTCTTCCAGAACGAATGCCGCGCTGAGCCATCGGGGTTTGGCCCCGGCCATGGCCAGGTCGTTCACCGTCCCGAATACCGCCAGCTTGCCGATATCGCCCCCGGGGAAAAACAGGGGGCTGACCACGAAACTGTCGGTGGTAAACGCCAGGCGAATGCCCCCCACCGACACGACGGCGCTATCGTGGGGCGGCTGGTTGGGGCCGCGCCCGGCAAAGGCCGCCAGGAACACCTCGTGCACCAGGTCGCGCATCAGCCGGCCGCCACCGCCGTGCGCCATCTGCACCGTAGCGTGGATGTCCAGCGGCCGGGGGCAGCTCCAGGCGAACTCCAGAGGCTCGGACATGGGCGGGCCAACTCCCTCGGCTTACGCTTCGCCCCAGGCCGGCAGAACGAAAATCTTGCCATCGCCCATGCGCCCGGTGCGGGCCACCTCGACAATGGTCCGCACCACCTCTTCCACACGCATCTCGTCCACCCAAAGGGTGATTTCTACCTTGGGCAAGAAGGCCAGTGAATACTCGCTACCCTGGTATTCGTCGAGGTAGCTTTTCTGCCGGCCGTAACCTTTCACCTCGGTCACGCTGCACCCTTCCAAGGGGGCGTACTTGAGGGCATCGAGCACCTTCTCGACCAGGTACGGCTTGACGATGGCGATGACCTGCTTCACCCGCGAAACTCCCGGAACACGCTTGGCGACGCCAGTGGAGCGCGCCCGCCCGGCTGCCTTGTGGTTTAGCCGTCCCGGCTGCCTTGTAGTGCAGCCGTCCCGGCTGCTTTGTGGTTTTGCCGTCCCGGCTGCACGGGCTAGCCAGGATGCCCGCGCTCCGCAGCACCGTGCATTCGTGCAAATCCGATTGCCGGTCAATCTAACCCGGCATCGGGCCCGCGAAAACCCCCCGAACGAGCGCCGGGCCTTCGGGCCTCCCGGCTAAAACATCAGTCCGGCCGCGGAGCTTGCTTACGCCTGCGGGGCAGATGGCGTTTCGCCCGGGAGCGGCACGGGAGGCAGGCTGCGGATATACAAGAGCAGCACCCCGATGACCAGCACGATGGGCACCAGCGACGCCGCCAGCCAGACCCGCCGGGCGTGATACTGGCGGATGGCGGTCTCGGCACTTTGTTGTGCTTCGGCAGCGATTTGCCGGCCCGAATCGAGGATTTTCTCCAGCGGCTCGGCGGCGAAGCTGTGGATTTCGACGCGGGCGGCGGTCAGGGCATCGCTGGCCTTGCGCAGGTGGAGTCGCACATCGGTGCGGGGATCGCTCGCCGGGCCGGGGATGGCCATGCCCAACCGCTCGGCCATCTCGATCGTGGCCTCGGCCGCGGCGATCTCTTCCCGCAGGGCATCCAGATCGCCCCGGAATCGCCGGGCGGCCTGGGCGCCGGCCACCGTGGCCCCGTACTTCCCTTGCGCATGGCACTGCACGCATACCGCGCCCTCCTCCATCCCCAGCATTTCCACGGTGGGATGGTGAATCTCGTGCGCACCGTGGCAGGTGGCGCAGCCGGGCAGCCCGGCCTTCTCGAAGGCGTGTTTCATTCGCGTGGCGGCAAACAAACTGGCCACCTTGCCGTGGCAGGTGCCACAGGCGTTGGCCACCGAATCGACGTCCGGGGGCAAGGCCCCGTGGTTGCCGTGGCAGTCGTTGCAGGTGGGGGCCGAAAGGTCCCCCTTTTCCAAGAGCGTCTCGGCATGGACGCTCCGCGACCACTGGGCATATTGCTCGTGGCCGATGGGCCGGCCGTGATACTCGCGCCCGGCCATCCGCTTTTCGTCAGCGTGGCAGGTAGCGCACGTCTTGGCCACGTTTTTGGGATACACGGGCGAGTCGAGATCGGCCACCAGACGGACGCCGTGAGGCCCCCGATCGGCCGCGGTCCCATGTGCCCGGCCATGGCACGAGACGCACGTGGCCACCTCGCGGTCCTTGGCCTCCTTAAGCCGCCGGCCGTGCCCGCTGGTCCAGTACTCCTGCAATTGGTCCACCCGCGCGCGGGGATTGAACGGCCGCATCCGCTGGATATCGGCGTGGCACTCGCCGCACAATTGGACGACGACCAGCGGGTCGGGCGGTTTGGTGTAGTCGCCATCGGGGC
Source organism: Planctomycetaceae bacterium (assembly GCA_037442445.1). Classification (GTDB taxonomy): domain Bacteria; phylum Planctomycetota; class Planctomycetia; order Pirellulales; family Thermoguttaceae; genus JANLFZ01. The sequence goes on along the minus strand of JBBIQF010000084.1, from coordinate 16,944 downwards.
GGAATCGGCGAAAGCCGTCTTCCTCGGCATGCGCCTCGTTCACCTTGTCGGTCTCGGGGTTGCCGCCGTGGCAGTCGACGCAGCGGAGCCCTTTTTGCCAGTGCACATCGGCCGCCGTGTCCTTCTGGGTCACATGCAGCCGAAGCTGCGGGCCTTCCCAGACCTCGGGGTTGCCGTGGCAATCGAGGCATTGGTTAGGCCGGGTACCACCCGCGGCCGCCGCCTTGGCAGCGGGCTTGGAAGGCCCGGCCGGTTGTGGGGCTGCTGGGGGTTTGGCCCCTGGCTTGGCCACAGGAGGTGGCGGGGGTGGCGCGGCTGGGGGAGGTGCCACCGCCTTCTCGCCCGGCTTAGCCACCGGCGGCGGGGGTGGCGGCGTTACAACCTTTTCCCCGGGCTTCGCCAGTGGGGGTGGCGGCGGTGGGGCGGGGGGCGCTGCTGCCGGTTTCTCGGCAGCCGGCTGTTTTTTCGTCGCCACCGGCGGCGGGGGTGGCGGGGGCGGGGGAGGCACCGCGCTCGGTTCTGCCGCGGCCAACGCCGACGAAAACAGCCACCCATCCGGCCCCCCGGCATAACCGGACAAAACGGCCGCTAGCCCCACGCCCAAAACCCACAGGTGCACGGCTTGTTTCATGAGCACTGTTCCCGGCCAGCAAAGCGACAATACGCCACATACCCCGCGGCAAGCACCACGGCCGCTATACCGCTGGTGGCCACCGAAGTCCCCAGATGGAAATCCAAAAGCCCCAGGCCCACGCCCGTCTGGACGACAAACGCGCACACGGCCCAAGTGGCCAGAAAACTGAGCACCCGCCGCGGTCCGCCCCAGGCAGCGGCCCGATCCAGAAACGGCACCAAGAGCACCACCAGCCCCACCAGGCTGAAAAACAGGACCACCGCCTGCTTGTTCTCCAGGCCGAACACGTGCGAGGGTGTCTGCTCCAGCGTGGCGAACATGAACAGGAAGTACCACTCGGGCCGGATCGCCTCCGGGGCGGAGCCGAATGGGTCGGCCTTGACCCCCAGTTCCCAGGGGAACAGGGCGGCCAGCACGGCCAAGAGCCCCAACGCCACATACCAGCCCACCATGTCGCGGAGCAAAAAGTGGGGCACGAAGGGGATCGAAGGCACCTTCTCTTCGCCCCCGTAGCGCCGGATCACCGGGTGCGGGATGCTCATCCCGTGCTTCTGCACCAGATAGAGATGCACCCCCAACACCGCCAGCGTGACCAGCGGCAGAATGACCACATGGAGCGAATAGAATCGGGCCAGCGTATCGCCGGTGACTTCCTCCCCGCTGCGGGCCAAAAGCAGCATGTACTTGCCCACCAGCGGCACCCCGCCAGCGATATCGGTGCCCACCTTGGTCGCGAAGAAGGCCAGTTGGTTCCAGGGCAGCAGGTAGCCGCTAAACCCGAAGGCCAGAAACAGGGCCAAGAGCACCAGCCCGGTGATCCAGGTGAACTCGCGCGGCCGGCGATAGGCCCGCACGATGAAGGTGGTCAACAGGTGCAGGTACAGCACGCCGATCAGCAGATTGGCACTCCAACTGTGGATGGAGCGGATCAGCCAGCCGAACTCCACCTCGGTCATGATGGCCCGCACGCTCTCGAAGGCCTGGTCGGGCGAGGGCTTGTAGTACAGCGAAAGCAGGATGCCGGTCACCACCTGGATGCCGAACAAGAACAGGGCCATCCCGCCGAGAAAATAGAACACGGTGGCCCGGTGGACCGGCACCCGCTTTTTCTCGGCCAGTTGCGCGAGGGCATCCAGCCCTAGGCGCTCGTCGAGGAAGGTTTTCCATCGGCTGCCCGGCGGCATGGCGGGCAGGGCACTTTCAAGCGGTGCGTGAGACAACGATCTCCTCCTGCCCGTTGGGCAAGCGACGCCGGATGACCTTGTACGCCTGGAGGGGCCGGGGAGGCGGCCCGGAAACCGGCTGCCCGTTCAGATCGTACACCCCGTTGTGGCAGTTGCAGAAGATGTCCTTCTTGTCCAGGCGGAATGCCACCGTGCAGGCCACGTGCGTGCAGATGGCATTGAACGCCCGGATTTCGCCGTCGGGAAGTAGCACCACCAGACACGGCTTGTTGTCGAAGTTGAACGGTGGCGGCACCTCGCCCCGGGCATAGCGAGCCTTGAGTTCCTCGACAGTGAACGGTGCGGTCACCTCGGCCGCCCCGGAGACCGTGGCCGGGCGGGGCCAGAGGAACCGCACCACCGGATAGAAGATGGCCGCGACACTGGCCGCGATGCTCCACTGAAGCAATCGCAGCAACCAATTTCGCCGCGGCACGGGTGTGGGAGAGTCGCTCATCGATGCCTCATTCCTAGGTGGAAGCAGTAACGCCGCATGGTGCAGTGCCCCTTGTAGCAGAGGAGCCGAATGGAGTCAAGTAATAAACGTTAGCAAATAGGTAAATTATGGCGATTAGGCCAAACGGCCGCGTCTTGGCCGGGCCGCTCTCCGGCGGCGTAGCCGTATCGCTCGGTCCCGGGCGATTTTTCGCAGGCTCCTCCGTGCAATCCCGCCGGGCAGTTGGCGGCGGGTAGTTGACGAATGCCCCGCGATCTAGTAGGTTTACGAATCCGAGTGTTTCCGAGGCACGGCCGGAGCTGCAAGGAAGCGCTGTGCGGGGCCCGAATCCCGCGCCTCCGGCGAACGGGACCGCTCGTTGGTCGTTGCAAAGGGTTGGGTCGCGGCAGGACGCCGGCGCCTGCTTCCCACCGCGGACGATTCCCCGAGAGGGAAAGCCTGCTGGTGGCAGGAGCCCGGTGCTCTGCGGCTCGCCCGCCGGGAGGAAGAGCTGGTCCATGCTTGCGCATGGTGTCCGTGGCTTCGATGTGGCGCCATGGGGCGGCCGGCCGCCCTTTCTTCCGCTGCCCAAAAGCACTCCCAGGCTAGCTTGGCCTGAACGGCGTGTGACGTGTTGTTTTTCCACCCCAGTTGCTTGAGGAGCGAAGTCCATGATCCGGATGTCGTCGCCCTGGCTCTATCGTGGTGCGGTGGTGGTGATCTTGGGTTGGGCGGTGTGGATGCTTGGCGTCACACCCCACTCGGCCCCCGCGCAACCCCCTGAGGAACAAGCCGCCCCGGAACCCGCCCCGCCCACGGGCCAGACCTATGTCGGTGTGAAGCGGTGTTCATCCTGCCACTTCAAGCAGTACACGGCCTGGAAGAAGACCAAACACGCCACCGCGTTCACCGAGATGCCCACCAAATACCAGGCCGATCCGGAATGCATGAAGTGCCACGTCACCGCCTACGGGCACGAAGGGGGGTATGCGGCCGGCGCTACGCCCGACTTGCTTCAGAACCTGTTGGGCGTCACCTGCGAGGCGTGCCACGGGCCGGGGAGCAAGCATGAAGAGGCGTGCAAGCCCTTCCTCAACGTCAAGAAACTCAGCCCCGAACAGGAAAAAATCGCCCGGGATTCGATTTACAAGGTACTGCCGGGCAATATTTGCGCCCGCTGCCACCTGACGCAGGGACACCACGAGCATCCGAAGTACGAAAAGCAGTAACCCGCCCTCCGCAGCCGGCAGCGCAAGCTCTGCCTTTGGAGCCGGCGGCGTAAGCTGCCCGTGTGGCAGGCAAGCGAGAAGCTTCCGGAGATGGAGCCGGCGTAAGCTGCCGGTCTCGCCGGCCAGCCTTGAAAGCGGCCGGAGATTCCAACAGCACTGCGCTTGGCTGGCCGTGGTTGGCCGGCCAAATCGAGTGCCGATGCGGTCATCCCCTTTTGGGCCCCGGCGCGATAGGCAGCGGGGCCAACAGGCGCGGGGGTGGCAGGTGTCGCGAGCCTATCGGGAGATCGTCCAGGATGAATGTGCTTGGGGTGATCGTTCTATCGCTTGCGGTCGGGCCGGGGCCCGGCGTATGGGCTGCGGCCGGCCTCTTTTCGGAGAGCGCGGTTCCTGCGCCGCCACCGCCCCCTCCCCCGGCCCGCAAGGCGGTTCCGCCACCACCGGCTAGCAAGCCCGGTTCTGCTCCCGAGGCTCCCAAGGCTGTGGAGGAATCCTCCGCAGCCGGCCCCGCGCCGAAGCCCTCCCAGCAGTCGGGGCCGCCCCCGTCCGACTCGCCTGCGCCGCCACCGCCACCCCCGCCGCCTGCGCCGGCGGCTCAAGGCACGATGCCGCTGCCGGCCCCTCCCGCACCGGATAGCGCGAAGGCTCCGCCGCCACCTCCGGCGGGCGAGTCCAAAGGCGCGCCGCCTCCGCCGCCTCCCCCGAGTGGAGCCAAGGTTACACCGCCTCCGCCCCCTCCGGCCGGCGGGGCCAAGACGGTGCCGCCGCCTCCTCCGCCACCGGGCGCTGGTCCACCTGCGCCGGCTGTTGCCAAAGAGAAGGCCCCCGCCAAAGCGCCTGGAGCCGCCGCGGCGACCCCGGAGCCACAGGCCCCGCCCAAAGCGGCCGCCTTGCCGCCGCCCAAAGGATCCCAGGTGCCCGCGGACCAAAACCAGTGCTTGACCTGCCACGGCGATTCGGACCTGTGGGACGCGGCCAACCGCAGGCTGTACGTTCCCAAGGACCAACTGGCCGAGGATGTCCACTTCGCCCGGGGCGTCAATTGCCATGATTGCCACGGCGGCAATTATCAGGAGCCGGACCTTCGCATGGCGCACGCGGTGGAGGATGGGTTCCGGCAGCCGCTGGCCGAGGTCCGCAAAGCGTGCGTCCACTGCCACAGGGAGCAGTACGCGCAGCTCAACGAGAGCGTGCACGGCAAGGCCGGCGAGAAGCGGGACGAGCTTGGCCGGGGCACGCCCTTGGAGTGCAGCAAGTGCCACGGCCCGACGTTGCACCATTTGATCGCCTGGCGCGACCCGCGGTCTCCCTTGTTTCCCGATAACCAGGTCAACACCTGCGACAATTGCCATCGCCAGCGCCTGGAGACCTACAAGAACGATCTGGACACCTACCGCAGCGGCGTGCATGGCCACGGGCTGTACAAATCGGGACTCCAGGTAACGGCGGTGTGCGCCGACTGCCACGGGTCGCACGGCATCTATTACCCGGGCAACAGCAAGTCCACCTTGCACCCCACGCGCGTGGCCGACACCTGTGGCAAGTGCCACCGCTTTATCGAGGAGTGGTTGGAGAAGAGCGTACATGCGCGGGGCAACGGGGCCGGGGCGATTGCCGACCGGCAGGCCCCCGGCGGCAAGTCGCGGCGCAAGCCCAGTTGCACCGATTGCCATCAGGGGCACGACCAGGTGCACCCCGAGTCGGCCGCCTTCCGCCAGGAGCTGCCGCACCGCTGCGGCAACTGCCACGCCAACCTCTCGACCAGCTACGCCATGAGCCTGCACGGCCAGTTGACCGAACTGGGGTATGGGCCGGCGGCCAAGTGTTCCGATTGCCACGGCGCCCATGAAATTCTGGCGGTGGCGGATCCGAACTCCACGCTCTCGCCCGCCAACCGGGCCCAGACCTGCGGCCAGTGCCACATGGTCACCGGCGGGAACTTCCTGAAGTTCGATCCCCACCTGGATCACACCGATCCCCAGCGGAGCCGGCTGGTACACGGGGTGTATCTATTCTTCATGACCCTGCTGGTGACGGTGTTTGCCGTCTTCGGCGTGCACACGGTGCTATGGTTCATTCGGAGCCTTGTCGACGTGTGGCAGAACGGCCGGCCGCGGGGGCTCCGGCCGGGCGAGCCGGCCTATGTGCGCTTCGTCCCCTTCCACCGCATTAGCCACTGGTGCCTTTTGATCTCGTTCCTGGGGCTGGCCTTGACGGGCTTGCCTTTGAAGTACAGCGACACCCAGTGGGCCAAGTCGCTGGCCTATGCCCTGGGAGGGTTCCAATCGACCAGCGTGTGGCACCGCATCTTCGCGGTGGTGACGTTCGGCTGCTTTTTCGTGTATGTGGGGCGGATGATCCGGCACGTGGTCCGCCACCGGCGGAACGGGTCGCTGCGCGAGGCGATCTTCGGCCCGGATTCGCCCGTGCCCAACTGGCGCGACGTGAAAGACCTGGTGCGGATGCTGCGGTGGTTTTTCGGGCTGGGGCCCCGGCCGCGCTTCGAGCGCTGGACCTACTGGGAGAAGTTCGACTTCTGGGGCGCCTGTGCCGACGTGGTGATCATCGGCTTCACCGGCCTGGTGCTCTGGTTCCCGCAGTTGTTGACCGCCTTCCTGCCCGCCGTGACCCTCAATATCGCCAAGGTGATCCATTCCACGCAGGCGCTACTGGCCACGGGGTTCGTGTTTGCGGTGCACTTTTTCAACACGCACTTCCGGCCGGATAAGTTCCCGGCCGATTTGTCGGCCCTGACGGGCCTGGTGAGCGAGGACGAATTGCGGCACGAGCGGCCGGATTTCTACGAGCGCCTGCGGGCCAACGGCGAGCTGGAAGCCCGGCGGGCACTTGTCCCCTCGCGGCGGAAACTGTGGACGGTGCGCCTGCTGGGCTTCACGGCGCTGGCCATCGGGCTTGGGCTGTTGGTGGCGATGATCGTGGCCGGCTTGGAGAAATAGCGGTGGCCGGCGGCGACCGCGCGGTTTGGGCAAGAGGGAAACGCTTTCGCTGGGATGGGTAGATCCGGTGCGCCGACGGGCGCCCGGGAGGTGCGATCGATGGTTGACGAATCTGCCGAAATGCTCGGGGGCAGCCCGGAATCCGGCGCCGCCCCGGAATCCGGCCCAGCCGGCGGCGGCTGGCGGGCCTGGCTCCAGCGCCACCCGGGCGTGCGGCGCGCCGGGCATGTGGCCCGCTGGCTGCTGGTTCGGCTGGCGGCCCTGGCAGGCGTGGTCTTGCTGGTGGGCATGTTCGGCACCTTCGCCGCCGGATGGTACACCTCGCGCCCCGAGTTCTGCCGGAGCTGCCACATCATGGAGCCGTATTACCAGTCGTGGCAGGCCTCCTCGCACCGCGATGTGTCGTGCATCGAGTGCCACTTCCCGCCCGGCTTCGGGGGCAAGGTGCGGGGCAAGCTCTTGGGATTGGTGCAATTGGCCAAGTACGTTACGCAGAGCGAAGGCCCCCGGCCGGCGGCCGAAATCCCCGATGCCAGTTGCCTGCGGTCCGGCTGCCACGAGACGCGGCTGCTGTCCGGCCGGGTGGACTTCCATGGCGTCCCGTTCGATCATGCCCAGCATCTGGGCGAGCTGCGCCGCGGCAAGCGGCTTCGCTGCACGAGCTGCCACAGCCAGATCGTCCAGGGGAGCCACATGACCGTAACCACCACGACCTGCTTCCTCTGCCATTTCAAGGAGGGCCGGTTCAACGAAGGCCTGGGGGCCTGCACCCGCTGCCACGAAATCCCCGATAAGAAGTTCGACCTGGGCGGGGGCACGGTGTTCACCCATCAACTGGCCTTCGAGCGGGGCGTGGATTGCGCGAACTGCCATGGCGACCTCATCCGCGGACGCGGCGAGGTGCCCCACGAACGGTGCGGCGTATGCCACAACCGGGAGGAAGACCTGGCCCGCATCGATGACCACGTTTTCCTGCATCAGAAGCACGTTACCGATCACAAGATCGATTGCCTGGACTGCCACCTCGCCATCGAGCATTCGCTGGACAAGCAGAAGATCGAACACGCGGCTGGGGATTGCACGGCCTGCCATCCCGACCATCATCGCGACCAGGTGAACATGCTCCGGGGTACCGGCGGCAAGAGCATCCCGCCGCATACCAACGGCATGGTTTCGGTGCGGCTGGAATGCCGCACGTGCCACCACTACAAGGAGGAGGGCCCCACCGGGGCCGTCACGTGGAAGGGCTCGATCCAGGTGTGCGGTTCCTGCCATGAAGCCGCCGCCTTGCCCCGCCTCCAGGCATACCACCAACAGTGGAAAGCGGCCCTGGCGGCTTTGGAAGACGCGGCAAAGAAGGTCCGCGCGGCCCTCCAGGCGGCGGCCCTGCCCGAGCCCCAGGCCAAGGACCTGGGCGCCCGGCTGGCCGATGTCGAGCACGATCTGGCCTTCCTCCGCTCGGCCAACGGGATACACAACATCCACTACGCCAGCACTCTGGCCGAGGCCATCCTGGGGCGATTGCAAGAGATTGCCCGCGCGCTGAAACTGCCGCCGCCGGAGGTGAAGCTGCCGGCGGGCCTCGACCTGTGGAAGTAGTGCAATCGCAAGCCGTGGCAACCGGTGTGGCCGGGCCCTTATTCGCCCGGCGGGATGTCTCGCTCGTCGGGGCCCCGGTGCGCCTTCCAGGCCGCCGCTGTCGCGCCCCTGCCCATGTGCCGGGGCGCTACTCGTTCGGCCGATTGAGCACCAGTACCACGCTGAGGCGCTGGAACGGTTCGCTGGCTTTGACCACGCCGGCGGGCCGGATTTCCAGCCAACTGTGGGGTTCGCCCCGCGGCCCGGGGACCTCGAAACGCACGATCCGCGGGTCGTTGGTCAAGCGCCGGCCGAAACGGTATTGCCGCACCAGATACTCGATGAGTTTTCCCGCGTTGCCGGTCGTCCCGCGGAACGTGATCCGCTCGACCTGCTGCCAGGGGTTGAAGTAGTACGTCAAGGCCCCGGCAAGATCGTCCTCGGCAGTTCCGGTCACCAGCGGCACGCGATAACCTTGGAGTTGAAGCTCGGCTAGGCCGGCCGACACCCGGGGCCACCGCGTCATCACCCAGCCCGGGGTGATGTCAAAGCGGATCGCTTCGGCCAGTTCGATGGCGGGCACGTCAGGGCCGGTTGCACCCGTGCGGCGCCCCGACGGGTCTGGTGGCTGGGCGGGGCTGGCCCCAGGTGCAGCGGGGCTGCTCCCCTGGGCCCAAGGCGCCTGGCCAGGGAGGATCGCGTCTTCGTTTTCGGAGTTGCTTGGCGATTGGCCCGATGACGAAATCGCCAGCGCCGGCCAGGCCAACCGGCCCCCGTGGGCCTTCCACCATTTCCAGCCGGCCAGGGCCAAGGGCGGTCCGGCAATCGCCAGCGCCGGCAATACGATGTACAGCAAGAAACGTCGCATCGGCCACGGCAGCGCAAGGCGGTCCGGCGGCGCGCAGCCCAAGCGGCGGCTGCCGTCCGCTTCCCTGACACCCATCGGCACGCCCCCGGCAAAACTTGCTGCCCGGGCGGGTGACCCGGTGCGGCCGACATGTTCCCTTTGCCCGGCATATTCGGCCGTCTCGCCGTGAGCGATCCCGGGCCGGCGCCGGCACGCTACGAATACTCTTTGGCCAGTTGGGCGAACTCTTCGCGGAGCACCGGCATGGCCCCGGGGCGGCTGGCGACCAAGGCGCCCACCCGGTTGGCAAAAGCCACCTGCGCTGCGGGGGGCCAGTTCCACAAGCCGGCCGCGATCCAAGCAGCGGTAAAGGCGTCGCCCGCCCCAACGGTATCGACCACTTCCACGGGTTCCCCCGGCTGATTCACTACCGTCTGGCCGCTGACGAGTATCGCCCCGCGCTCTGCCCGGGTAATGCAGACCGCCTGGAGGCCGTAACGCTGTTGCAGCGCGCGGGCGAAAGCGACATGATCGAGCGGTCCCAGCTCCAGCAGCCGGGCCAGTTCGGCGGCCTCGTCGGTATTGAGCTTCGCCCAGCCGGCGGCGGCCAGCGATGCCTCGATCCAATCCCGCTGGTACCACGCTTGCCGCAGGTTGACATCGTACACGATCAGGCAGCCGGGGCTGGCCGCCCGCAACACGCGGTGGATGGTCTGGCGCGACACCGCCGAGCGCTGGGCCAGGGTGCCGAAGCAGATGGCCGCCGCCTGCCCCGCCAGTGCCCGCCACGGCTCGTCGAACTCCAAGTAATCCCAGGCGGCGTCTTCGTGGATGATGAACCGGGGGTGTGCCGGCTGCGAGGTATCGACCGTTACCGTGCCGGTCGGATGCACCGGATCCTGCTGGATGAACTCGGTGGCCATCCCTTGCTCGGCGAGGAAGGCCAGCAGTTCACGGCCGAGGGGGTCTTGCCCCACGCGCGAGCAGACCACTCCCCGGCAGCCGAGTTGCGACGCTTGGAACGCCACATTGGCCGGCGCCCCGCCCGGTCGCCGCGAGTCGGCAAAGATATCCCACAGCACCTCGCCCAGGCCGATGACCAGCGGCGGGCCAATGTGGCTCATGCAGTGTCCTCAGAACAAGCGGGGCAAGCGGGAGCACGCCGGCAGTGGCACCCGTGCTGGGCCGGCACAGCGCGGCGGCCCGCGATGGCTCGGGGATGCGCCGGCGCGCGATCCGCCAGCGCCTGGTACAAGCCTATACCGTGCCGGAACGTAGCGCAAGTGCCTGGCGCCCAGCCGCGGGGCGCCGCTGGGGCCATCGGCTGGCTGGCGCTCCGCCAAGCCCACCCGTTCAGATGATCCCGCCGTGCGTGCGGTACGGGGTGGCGTGATCCGGCTGATCGAGGAACCAGATGCGTTCCCACTCGTCGAGGATCAGGCGGAGGTTTTCGGACGTGTACAGCAACTCGGCGGTTCGCCGGGTGGGGTCGGCCGAATAGGCGGGGATGAAGCATCCCCCCACCGACCCGACTAACAAACCGCAGGCAATGGCGAACAGAACTTTGCGCATTCGAGGACTCCTGCTGGTTACTCGCGGCGTTGCGCCCCAAGGCGCGCACCGTCAATGACCAGCCCCAAAGGGCGGAAGAGGCATCTTGGCCCACAGGGGCCGGTTTGGATTGACGTGTATCGAGGTGCGGGAAAGGTTCGAAGCAGCGGAAAAGAGATGCTTCGATGGGTGCGATAGAGTAGTCGATCCGGGCGACCGCGTCGAGACCAATTCCGATGCCGTTCGGGCTGCAAACCGCCCTGAGCAGCCTGCGCCGCCGGCCGTTCGGGGGGCGATGGGCTAGCCCCGGCGCTCGGGGTTATACACCCCTAGGGCGCCGGCCACGGGCCGGGAGTTCGAGTCGGCCCGCTTCGGCTCGGCCTGGGCGGCCCGGCTGGCGACTTGCCTTTCCAGCTCCCGGACCCGCTGCTCCATCTCTTTGCCCGGCTTGAACGTAACCACGAACTTGGCCGGCACTTCCACTCGCGCGCCGGTTCGGGGATTGCGGGCCTTGCGGGGGGCCCGGCGTTTGACCTCGAACACCCCGAAATTGCGGAGTTCAATCCGGCGCTGCTCCACCAAGGTATCGACGATGGCGTCGAACATCTTCTGGACGATCTCCTTGGTTTGCAGTTGGGTCAGCCCGATTTGCTCCGAAATCGTGCGAACAATCTCTTTTTTGGTCACGACTCGTCCTCCTCTTGAGTACTCGACCCTCGGGCCGCACCGAACTCCTTCGAGAGCACGCACAGACGCTCCAAGTGTAGACGGCATAAAGAGTAGAGTCAAGGCCACTGGGGTGCCGCAGGCATCTTACCCCACCGTGGATGGGTATGCCTGCACCCCGGTACCAGCCGCCTCTGGCGGACTGGTCGATTGACGGTAAGCGCCTATTTTCAAAGAACTTACGGCAAATGCCGGCCGCAGGCCCTGGCCTTCCCGCTGCGCAACTTCCCCGTAGCCAACAGGTTACGGAAAAATTGCCCGCATTGGGCTGCCCGTGCCGCTCGGCGGCAAAGGCGGCGCAGCCCAGCACAGGGCCAGCACCGTTGTCCGCCTTGTTATCGGCCACGCCGCCCCGAAACTTCATCCACACCGCAAAATCGACATGTTCGGCACGTTCGGCAAGCATTCCGACCCGCGACCATTCCGAGCCGCCGCCACCACCAGGGAGCGGTTGCCGGGGAGTAGCCGTCGGCGAGCGACCGGCGGGCAGTGGCCGTCGGCGAGCGGCCGGCTTCACCGGGCCCTTACGGAGTCAACTGTTGATCGGGCCGCACCGGGCCCTTACGGGCCCGGCTCGTGGGCCCGGCTCGTGATGGGCCCGGCTCGTGCTTCAGCCCTCGCCGGGTCCGGCTCTTGCGGCCACGCCAGCCTTGTGTGTCGCCCGCTCGGCCCCCCCCTCAATAGTTCTGCTCAAGGCTGCGCCCCAACAGCAGCCACACGAAAAACGGCCCGCCCATCAGTGCCGTGAGGATACCCACGGGCAGTTCATGGGGCGGGAGGATGGTGCGGGCCAGGGCGTCGCAGGCGGTCAGCAATGCCGCACCAAAGAGCATCGTGGCCGGCGTAAGGTAGCGATGGTCGGGGCCGATCGCCAGCCGGCAGATATGCGGCGCCATCAGCCCCACAAAGCCGATGGGCCCGGTCACTGCCACAATGGCCCCCACCATCAGCGACACCGCAAAGAAGAGCGTCACCTTGGTGCGGTGCACCGCCACGCCTCGGCTGGCGGCCAGTTCTTCGCCGGTGGTCAGCAGGTTCAGCTCGTGGGTCAGGTAGATCACCACCGCCGTCCCCGCGGTTACAAAGGGCAGCACCGTAAGCACGTCGTCGAAACTGGTGGTGCGGCTCAGGCCCCCCATCATCCAGCGGAGCATCAGGTGCGCGTCGGTAAAGTCGCTCAGGTATTGGATGAGCAGGATCAGGCTGGAGAAGAACAGATTGATGGCCAGGCCCGAAAGCAGCATGGTGGTGGTGAGGAAACCGCGGCGCAGGCGGGTCAACCCGTACACCAAAGCGATGGTCAGCACCGCGCCGGCAAAGGCGAACCAGGTGCCGCCGCCAATGCCCGCGATCGAAACCGACAGCCCCAGATGGATGTAGATCATGGCGCCCAGCGAGGCCCCGCTGGCCACCCCCAGGGTAAACGGGGTCGCCAGCACGTTGCGGAACACGGCCTGGAACACCATTCCGCTTGTGGCCAGGCCGGCGCCGGCCAAAAGCCCCAGGGCCACCCGGGGCAGGCGCAGGCTCCACAGGATGTTGCTCTCGGTCCCCTGGCCTCGCCACAGGTCGCTCAGCGCCACCGGATGGATTCCCACGAAAGGCGCCCCCAGCCCGACTCCCAAGGCCAGCAAGGCGAATGCCGCCAGCACGATGCCGCGTTTCATGGCCGGGCCTCCCGGGGCGGCTCGGGCAGCACTACCGGCAGCCCGGCCTGGGGATGGGCTGCCAGCAAAAACGAGGTGCCGTAGATCGCCTCCAGCACGTCGTGCTGCATGATCTCGCAGGGCAGGCCCACGAACACCACCTGGCCCTCGCGCAGGGCCACAATCCGGTGGCTGTCCAGCGCCGCCCGGTTGACATCGTGGGTGACGGCCACGATGGTCACCCCCGAGGTGCGATTGATCTCGGCCAACAGGTCGCGGATTTCCGCCTGATGGCGGTAATCGAGATACGTCGTGGGTTCATCCAGGAGGAGGATATCGGCCTGTTGGGCCAGAGCCGCGGCTAAGTAAACCTTCTGCCTTTCGCCGCCGCTAAGGGTTTCCAACCGCCGGGCCGCAAATGGCCGGGTTCCCGTGACCTCCAGCGCCCGGTTGACCGCTTGCCGGCCCGCCGGATCGACCGACGAGAACGGGCTGAGGTACGGGTACCGGCCCATGAGCACGAACTCCTCGACCGTGAAGGGGAAAATCCGGCCATCGCCCTGCGGCACGTAGCTGATGCGCCGGGCCAGCTCGCGCTGAGTGTATTGGCGCAACGGCCGGCCAAACACCCAGACCGATTCCTCCCCGCCGGGCAGCAGGCGGTCGATGCATTTGAGCAGCGTGGTCTTGCCCGCCCCGTTCGGCCCCACGATCGACAGGTATTCGCCCCGGCGGACCGTAAACGACACGTTCCGCAGGATCTCTTTGGCTCCCGCGCGGAACGACAGGTCCCGAATCTCCAACACGTTGGCCAGCTCGGGCGCCGAGGTCATGCCGCTTCCCACGCTACCAGGCCACCTCGGGGTGCACCAGCCGGGCCAGTCGTTCGGCCAGCCGATAAAACCGCGGGCCGGGGACCAATATCCCGTCGTCATCGACCACATGAAGCCGGCCCGCCCGCACCGCCGCCACACTGCCGAGCGGTTGCCAGTCGGCCAGCAATTCGGCATGGGACCGGCCGGCCGCACGCTCGGGCGACATTAGGTCCACGATCACTTCCGGGTCCATTTGCATCACCCCCTCGGCCGAAACCACCGGAGCCCCCACCGAGGTCTTGGGGCAGGCGTTTTGCCCGCCCGCTAGATCGATCATATCGTTCAAGAACCCGTCGGCACCGGCCACATAAGCGTCCTGGATGGTACCGGTCCCCAACGCCCGCTGGACAACCAGCAGCACCCGCGGCCGGGGCAAACCCGCCGTCTTGGACCGCAACCGGTCGATGCGGGCTCGCAGGTCGGCCAGCAGCCGATCGGCTTGCTCGGCTGCGCCGCAGGTGCGGCCGATGACCTCGATGGCCGAAAGAATGTCGGCCACGCTCTGGTGCCGCACCGCCAGAACCTCCAGGCCCAGGTTGCGAAACCCCTGGACGAACGCGTCTTTTTCGCCGCGGAGGATCACCAGATCGGGCTGCAAGGCCACGATGGCCTCGTAATTGGGGTCCAGGTAGCCCCCCACCACGGTCCGCTGTTGGGCCTCCGGGGGCCAGCGGCAGTACCGCGTTACCCCGACGACCCGATCGCCCAGCCCCAAGGCGAACAGCGTCTCGGTAATACTAGGCGAAAGCGACACGATGCGGCGGTACGATGCGCCACTCGGCCCGCCGTGCTGGCCGCTCGGGCCCCCAGCGCCGGAAACCCCGGGGACGCTGCCCGGCTGTGAAAGCGATCCCGCATTGTCCGCAGAGGCAGGCGGCATGGCCCCCCCGGACGTACCCGGAGCGTGGCCCCGGAGCATGGCCTTGGCCAGCAGGCTGGCCGCCACCACCACGCCGACAATCGCCACCAGCCACCATTTGCTCTGCATGGGTCTTTCCTGCGAACGCCAACCTGTCGGATGCGTGCTTTGCACGCACGCTTGCCGTTGATGGGGCGCGTACCTGGTCGTCCGGTGCGTGCTTGGCACGCACGCGTTCCCTTCATGAATCGCGTGCAAAGCACCCACCCTACCCGGTGCGTGGTGCAAAGTGCCCACCCTACTGCGTGCTGGCCAGCGCCAGGTCGGTAAACACGAACCCGTCGCGCTCGACGGTCGGCCCGACTTCCACCGCGATCGGCCGCTGGAACATGGGGCCGGCCAGCGCACAGGTGTGGAACTCCCCGCGCTCGGCGCACGGGTCCACCTCGGCCGGCAATCGCGACAGGAACTGCCGGTCGAACACGGCCCCGGCCAGTTCGGGCGGCACCCGCTTGGGGTCCAGGCACGTCACCCGTGCGACCAACCCGGCAGCGATCATCTCTTCGGCCAGCAACCGGGTGGGCCGGCCCCAAAGCGGAAAACGCGGGCAAATGCCGGTGCCGGCCAGTTGGGTCTCCCGGTACTGGCGCACATCTTCCAGGAACAAGTCCCCAAAGATGACATGCGCCACCCCATCGGCCAGTGCTTGCTGCATCGCCCGCCCCATGGCCGCCTCATACGCCGCGTTGGAACAAGGGACCGGGATGGGCACGCGGACCAGTGGCAGCCCGACCGCCGCCGCCTGGGCCCGGAGCACCTCGTCGCGCACCCCATGCATCGACACGCGGTTGTAGGCCTCGGTCACCGTGGTCAACAGGCCCACCACCTCGACCTCGCCCCGCTGCCGCTCGACATGCAAGGCCCAGGCGCTGTCCTTTCCGCTGCTCCAGCATACCCAGGCTCGCGGTTTGGTCATCGCCGCTCCGGATACAATTGCACGTGCAAGGCCAAGTGCCGGCGCCATGGCTCTGCCGAACCTCTGGCTTCCCGCCGCCCCCGACCGGCGCACCTTGCAAGCATACCAACCCGCCACGCGGTGCGGCAACCCTGACGCGATTCTGGCCCCGGGGGATAAGATGCGCCGCTTGCGGTCCCCGCCCAAAGGCCTCCGCAATTGGCCGTCCGGCGCAAAGCCGGACTTGGACGGGTGAATCCGCGCGCTAGCGGCCCAAGGCCGCGGGCCACCGCCTCGCCAAAGGCCCTCGCCGGGGCATAGGCCTCAGCCGGGCAGCTCGAAACCCTTGCGGCGCGGCCGGTCTAGCAGGGCATTGGCCTCGTCATCACCCAACACCTGCTCGCGCTGGGGGTCCCAGCGGAGCCTGCGCCCCAGTTGCCGGGCCAGGTTGCACAGATGGCAGATCACGGCCGAGCGATGCCCGATCTCGACATCGGCGATAGGCCGGCTGCGGGTGCGGATGCAATCGAACCAGTTGCGGAAGTGATCCTCGCTGACCTCCAGGCGGGGCGCGCCGGGGGCGAGGGCTGCTTGGGCCAGTTCCGGAGGGTCGCACGTGAAACGGTTGTTATCGACCACGACCTTGCCGTTCTGGCCCACGAAAACCGCGCCGGCTACCGGGCCGGTATCCAACACCACCGTCACGCCATTGGCGTAGCGGTAGAACACGCGGTTCTGGGAGCAGATGCGATCGCCCCGCTGGCGGCTTTCGGGGGCGCTGTACACCGGGGCCCGCAGCGGCTCCTGGCGCTCGGGCCAGAACTCGACCGGGCCGGTTTCATCCATGCCCAGGGCCCATTGGATCTGGTCCAGGCCGTGGGAGCCGTTGCCGGTCATCTCCCCGCCCGAATAGGCCCAAAAGGAAATCCAGCCCGGGTTGCCTCGCGGGGCATACAGATCGGCATGATAGGGCCGCGGTTCGGTAGGGCCGCACCACAGGTCCCAATCGAGCCCATCGGGCACGGGCTGCGCCGGCAATCCGCAGTGCCAGGGGCTGGGGTAATTGTGGGCAATGACCCGTTGGATCTTGCCCAACACGCCGGCCCGCACGATCTGGCAGCCCAGCCGGTGATGTTTCATGGAGCGCCGCTGGCTGCCGGTATGGAACACCCGGCCATAACGGCGTGCGGCCGCCACCATGGCCCGGCCCTCGCGGACCGTAAGCGATAGCGGCTTCTCGCAATACACGTCTTTGCCGGCCTGGCAGGCATGGATACTCGCCAGCGCATGCCAATGGTCCGGCGTGGCGATGACAACCGCATCCACGTCGCGCTGGTCCAACAGCTTGCGGTAGTCGGTGTACGCGCGGCAATTCTTCATGCGGGCGACCGCCTCGGCCCGGAGGGCGTTCACATCGCAGGCCGCCAC
>JBBIQF010000083.1:36240-48480 GCA_037442445.1 Planctomycetaceae bacterium | reverse complement strand
GCTCCCCTCCTGGTACGGCCGCCCCCTGGAACCCCGCCATCTGGGCGCCCTGTTGGCCGATACCGGCCTGTTCTGCCAGAACGGCGACCCCCGCCGCCTGGAAGCCATCCTGGTGATCGACCAGGCCGACATCGAGTTCGTCCGCGCCCGCCAGCCCCTCCGCGACGAACACGGCAACACGGTCGTCGACGACCAGGGGCAGGTGGTTTACCGGCCGGGGCAGCGCGTGGAAATCAAACTCGATGAACTCCCCCACGATACGCTCGAAGGCGAGGTGGTCGAAGTCTCGCGATCGAACCTGAAGGTCGCCTCGCGGCGGCTGTCGGCCAAGTCGGGCGGCGAGTTGCCCACCAAGACCACCCCCTCCGGGGCCGAGGTGCCGCTGAGCACTTCGTATCAGGCCCGCGTCCCCCTGGACGATATCGAAGGGACGCTGCGCCTGGGACTGCGGGGCCGGGCCAAAATCCACATGGACCGCGACGAGTGGCAGACGTTGGGCCAGCGGCTGTGGCGGGTCGTCGCCCGGACCTTCAACTTCAAACTCTGAGACCGTAGGGTGGGCGCTTCGCACCCACGCGGGCGCACCAACCGGTGGGCGCGTGCGTGCAGAGCACGCACCCTACTTGGTCATTGGTGCTTGTTTCGACATTCGTCATTTGTCTTTCGACGTTCGTCATTCGGCTGCGCCGCAGACCGTAGGGTGGGCGCTTCGCACCCACGCGGACCCACGAAACCGGTGGGCGCGTGCGTGCAGAGCACGCACCCTACTTGGTCATTGGTGCTTGTTTCGACATTCGTCATTTGTCTTTCGGCATTCGACATCCGGCAGTGGATGATGCACCCTAACCCTGGACACCCCGCTTGGCCCCCGCTTATACTACTGGCGCTGTGCCCACCTTAGGAATCCTTCCTCGCAATCGCTGCGGAGTCCACCGCATGACACCGCCAATCGCCTGCCTCACCCGCCGTCGACTCGGCCTGGCCCTTGTGGCCCTCGGTGCCTCGGTGTTCCTGAATGCCACGCTTCTCCATGTTGCCGGCCAGACCGGACGGCCCACGCACGCCGCAGAGGCCAAGCGGGTGTTCCGCGCCGGGGCCGCCGCCGTGGACATCACGCCCCAAAAGTTCCCCGTGCTGGTCAACGGCGGGATGCTCGAGCACAAAGCCACCCAGGTGACGGACCCCATCTACGCTCGATCGCTCGTCCTGGACGACGGCACCGCCAAGATTGCCCTGACCGTGGTCGATAGCTGCGTGCTGCCCCAGCCGCTTATTGACGAGGCCAAGGCCCAGGCCAGCCAGCGCACCGGGATTCCCGTGGGGCACATGATGGTATCGGCCACGCATTGCCATTCCGCGCCCTCGGTGTGCGGGGCATTGGGCACGGACGTGGACGAAGATTACGCCCGATGGCTGCCGGGCAAGATCGCCGAGGCCATCGTGGCGGCCCACGAAAGGCTGGCCCCGGCCCGCATCGGCTGGGGCGTGGCCCACAGCGTCAGCGACAACCGGGCGCGCTGGCCGACGTACAGGTGCCGCCGGTTCATCATGAAGCCGGGCACGGCCGCCACCAACCCCTTTGGCGGCACCCGGAACGACCAGGCGCAGATGAACCCGGGCTATCAGAATCCCAACGCCGTGCGCCGCACCGGGCCTGTGGACGACGATGTTTCGATCATCGCGGTCCAGTCGCTCGATGGCCGGCCGCTGTGCGTGCTGGGCAATTACTCGACCCATTATGCCGGCGCGCCGCCCATTTCGGCGGATTATTTCGGGGTGTTCTGCCGGCGGATCGGGGAGTTGATCGGTGCCGGCCCGGAGTTCGTGGGCATCATGTCCAACGGCACCAGCGGCGACGCCAATTGCTGCGATTTCGTCAACCCGCCGCGGAAGTTCGATCGCTTTACCGTGGGCGAGGACGTGGCCCAGGCCGCATGGGGCGCCTACAAAACGATGCAGTACTACACGTGGGTGCCTTTGGTGGTTCGGCAGAAGACGCTGACGCTTTCGGTGCGCATGCCGTCGGCCGAGGAGGTGGCGGCGGCCCGGGCCCATCTGGCCGGGCTGAAAGATGGCAAGCTCCGCTCCGTGCCCGACGTGTACGCCCGCGAGACCATCCTTTTGAGCCAGATGCCGCCCACGCGCCAGGTGCCGCTCCAGGTCTTCCGCCTGGGGTCGCTGGGCATAACGGCCATTCCCAACGAGGTATTCGGCAGTACGGGGCTGCGGATCAAGGCCCAAAGCCCGCTTAAGCCCACGATCAACATCGAGCTGGCCAACGCGTATCACGGTTACCTGCCGCCGCCGGATCAGTTTCCCCTGGGCGGATACACGACGTGGCGGGCTCGCAGCAGTTGCCTGGAGGTCGAAGCCGAGCCGAAGATTTTTGCGGCCCTCATGGAGCTGCTGGACGAGGCGGCCCGGAGCCGGGCCGATGAACCGCCCTTAAACGCTACCGCCGCGCGGTAAGCCCCGCGCCGGGTTCTGCGGGAATCGCCCGCCTCGGAAAACTCCGCCGCCGCTGGCGGAAAACTGCCCGCAACCGGCAAGCCGCCATGCGGGCCATCGAGGAGCCAGATACCATGCCACCGACTCTTGCACGATGCTGGCTATTCGGCGTGTTTATGGCCGTGCTGGCCCCCGCATGGGGGCTATGGGCTGCCGAGGCGCAGGCGCCGGCCCCCCCGCGCCTCGATAAGCCGCTTATGGCCTGGTGGACCTTCGACGACTTGGCGCCTACGGGTTGCCGCGACGCAGCCGGCCAGGGGTGCGATGCTTCGGGTGCGGCTGTGGAGCGCCTGCCCGGCGTGTACGGGTGGGCGGCACAGTTTTCGGGCCAGCATCGGCTGCATACGGCGGGCAAACCCGCCTTCGGCGCCTTGGATGCCTTGTCGCTTTCTGCCTGGGTGCTGCCCACGCACTTCGACCGCTACAACGAGATTTTCCGCAAAGAAGACGGCGACCAGCGGGTGCTGTTCTCGTTCCAGGAGCACGGCACGGTCCTTTCGCTGGGACTGAACATCGGCGGCTACGTGGAATGCGATGCGCCCTTGGACCCCGCGCAGGTCCTGGATGGTACCTGGCACCACGTGGCCGCTTCGTTCGATGGCCGCACCATGCGGGTCTTTCTCGATGGCCGGCAGATCGGGGCCTTGGAGCGGCCGGGCAAGATCGCCGCGGGCGGTCCGGCCGACGGGTGTATCGGCTCCTCCAACGGCACCGAATGCTTCCAAGGCCTTTTGGACGATTTGCGGATCTGGGCCGGGCCGCTTACGGCCGAGGAGGTGGCGCGGCTTTACGAACATGGCCGCCAGGCGCTGGCCCAGCGGGCCAAAGAACTCGATGCACGCCTGGCGGCGGTCTATCGCCCCCGAACGACGTTTGCCGAAACGCTGGCCCACTGCCGGCAGCACCTGGCCCGGGCCGGCGGCCCCCTGGAGCCCGAGTTGGCCGCGGCTGTGGTCGCCCGCCTGAAGGCCTCTTTCCCGGAAACCTATGAGGAGCTGCTACGCTACACCGGCCGCAGGCCGATCGAGTATCTCCTCGGGCCCGACGATGCCCTGGAGCGGGATGCCGAGCATCTCATGGACCTTCTCTTGGAGTACCGGCCGCTTACGGAATCGCAGCGGGCCAAACAAACGCCGGAGGAGGCCCGGCACTGGGCCGAGGCCGAAAAGCTCAAGGCCCGATTCGATGCCTTGCGCGCGCAAGGCCCTGCGGCCCGCGGCCGGCCCGAGTGGATCGAGCTGATTCTGGCGGCCGGCCGGAAGGTCCAGTTCCGCCCCCGCGTCCACGAGGCGGTGGCCCCATTCGTCCGGCCGCACACGCCGCCGGTCCGCAATCTCTCGGCCCGCGAAGCCCGCCAGCGGCTCGAGCACGACTGGCTCCACCAATGCGGCGGCCAGCCCACGCCGGACCGCATCCGCCAGGAAATTCAGTGGGCCCGCCAGCTCGCGGCACGCATCCGTGCGGAGCATCCGGCCGTGGATCTGGCCGGCGAACTCCAGCAACTCGCCGCGCTGGAGGTCCAGGCGGCCGGGGCCACCAAGAACGATGCGGCGCTGTACTTCCGCGTGCGGGAAGTGAAGCGGGCGGTGATGTTCAAGAACCCCGCCGTGGATTTCCAAAGCGTGTTGTTCGTGGATATGCCCTTTCCGGCCGGCTCCGAATGGCAGCACGAGACCCGCCACCGGCTGGGCTACATGGCGGTGCCGGGCGGCCGGCTGTTGGTGCTGGAGGGCCTGTCGCCCGCCGGCACGCTCCGCCAGCTCATGCCCCAGGAGCCGCTTGCCGGGTCGTTCTGGCGCCCCGATCTGTCCTTCGATGCCCGCAAGGTCCTCTTCTGCTTCAAGCCGCACAACGAGAAGTCGTTCCACTTGTATGAGATCGGCATCGATGGCCGCGGTTTGCGGCAACTGACCGACGGCATCTACGACGACCTGGACCCCATCTACCTGCCCGATGGCCACATCCTGTTCTGCACCACGCGGGCCCACACCTACGTGCGGTGCATGCCGCCCACCAATGCCTTCGTGCTGGCCCGCTGCGATGCCGACGGCAAGAACATCTACCTCGTCTCGCAGAACAACGAGCCGGACTATCTCCCCTCGCTGCTGCACGATGGGCGCGTGATCTATACCCGGTGGGAGTACGCGGACAAGCCGCTGTGGCGGGCGCAGAAGCTTTGGACCATGAACCCCGACGGCACCCAGGTGCTGATGTACTGGGGCAACCAGAGCGTATGGCCCGACGTGATGAAGGACGCCCGCGCCATCCCCGGCAGCCCGCGGGTGATGTTCACCGGCAGCGCCCATCACAACTGGTTCGCCGGCTCGGTGGGGATCGTGGACCCGCGCCAGGGGCTGAACTTCCCGCAGGGCATTACCAAGGTGACGGCCGACGTGCCCTGGCCCGAATGCGGCAACGGGCCGGCCGACCCCATCGAATGCCCGCAGTACCACGCCTCGGGCCAGTACGCCGGCTATTATTCGCCGTATCCGTTGGGCGAGAAGGATTTTCTGGTGTCGGCCCAGCGGGGCGACAAGTTCGTGCTGTATCTGATGGACGTGTACGGCAACCGGGAGCTGATCTACGAGGGGCAGTACAACATCTTTCACGCGATGCCGGTTCGGCCGCGGCCCCGGCCGCCGATCATCGCCGACCGCGTGGCCTGGCCGGCCCGCCACGAGCGCCTGGACCCCAAGCCGGGCATCATCTACAGCGGCGATGTGTACCAGAACGCGCCGCCGGAACTGCGGGGCAAGGCCCGGTTCCTGCGGGTCTGGCACATCGACCCCAAGACGTACACCTATTGGTACAAGCGGCCGTACATCTCGACCGGGCCGGTGGTCTCGGCCGTGCAGTCCGAAGGCGTCAAACGCCTGCTGGGCACGGTGCCCATCGAGCCGGATGGTTCGGTGGCGTTTTACGCCCCGCCGGGCAAGGCGTTGCACTTCCAGTTGCTCGACGAGAACCAGCGGGCCCTTCAGACCATGCGGAGCTTCGTGGGGGTGATGCCCGGCGAGCGCCGCGGCTGCCTGGGATGCCACGCCTCGCACAGCCGGGCCCCGGCCAGCGGCACAAGCTGCCTGGCGCTGGGCAAAGAGCCGAGGACCATCACGCCCCCGCCCTGGCCCGATGTTACCGTAAGCTTCCCCCGCTACGTCCAGCCCGTGCTGGACAAATACTGCGTCCGCTGCCACGCCGGCTCGGGGCCGGGGCAAGCGCCGCCGGACCTGACCTTCCGGCCCGGCGACGAGGTATTCACCGAGCCCTACCTGACGCTCATCGGCCGGCCCACCTGGGGCGCCCCCTACCGGGCGCCCAAGGACCCGCCGCCCGGCTTCGGCATCGCCGATATGCTGATGGTCGAGGCCTACCACACCGTCGACCCGGCGGCGTACCAGACGCCCCGGCCCATGACCAAACTCTCGTACGCCAGCCGCCTGGTCGAGCTTTGCGCAAGCGGCAAGCACTACGGCGTGCGCGTGGATCCCATCAGCCTCTTGCGGGTCATCGCGTGGGTCGATGCCATGTGCCCTTACCGCGGCGAGGAGGAAATCCGCCAGATCGACGACCCCGTATTCCAGGGTGTGGAGTGGCTGGCCATCCGGCCGCGAATCAAGACCGCCCCGGTCATCGTCCGGCCCGGGCCCGTGGACTGAGGGCCTATCCAAGAAAACCTCTTGGCAGCCGGGACCAAGTGTCTTCTTGGGGGCAATAGCGCATGCACGCAACGCCAAACCCGAAGCACGCCCCCTGACGGGCCTCGGGGAGCGGCCAGCCACACCGGGGGCCCGTGGACTGAGCCGTACCGCTGCGGGTTGCACGCCAGCTTCCGCTCTCGCGCCCAGAGGGCACCGGGGGCTAATGCCCCCGGCTCGGGCGGCTTTGTGCTTAACTGGCCAGGGCCTCCTCGATCAGTTCCAGGGTCTCGTCCAGTTCGGCGATGCTGCGGAAGCCGATGGTAAACGCATCGACGCAGCCCAGGTGCAGCACGTAGCGCAGCGACTCCAGCCGGCGCTGGCGGCTCCCCAGCCCGTCCTCGCCATAAATCTTCATCCCCAGCACGCCGCGCCCCTTGGCGTGCATCTTCTTGAGCAGCGGCGCCACTTCCTCCGGCTTGCCGTCCATCTTCTCGCCAAAGGGATTGATGCGGGCCAGTTGCACGTCGATCCAGTCGCAATCGACCGAGGCGGCCAGCGGTTCCAAACCGTGGCACGAGACGCCCACCGCGCGGATGCGGCCGCGCTGTTTGGCCTGCTGGAGCACGTCCATTACGGGGCGCATATCCTGGGGCCAGGTGCCGGTGGTCATGCAGTGCATCAGTACCGAATCGAGCGTCTCCACCCGCAGTTCCCGGCGGAAACGTTCGATATCGGCCTTGGCGACCTCAGGGTGCCGGGCCATGGTCTTCGTCTGGATGAAGTACTTGTCCCGCGGCACCCCCTGCAGCGCCAGGCGCACGAAGGTGTGCATCTGGTACATATCGGCGGTGTCGATATACCGGATGCCGCGCTCCAAGGCGTGGCGCACCAGGCGGGTGAACCCTTCCTGGCCCATCGCCAGTTGCTGGCTGCCGCCCACCGTGCCCGTACCGATCCCCAGGACCGAGGTCTTGATGCCCGAACGCCCCAGCACGACCACGTCCGTGCCGCGCCGCACCGCCGGCTTGTCGCCGGCGCCCTGCGCGAAACGGCCGCCCAGTGTGGCGGCACCCACGGCCATGCCCAGCCCCGCCAAAAATCCACGCCGATCGATCCTCTCCATCATCACGCCCTTTCTACACAGTTCTGCGGTTTCGACCTGCCGTACAAGCGGTGCAGCGCGCGGATGCGGTTGCGGTACCCGCCCGCTGCCCGCCGGCCGGCGCGCCACGGGATTGCCCGGCCGGAAAGTGGCCGCGCCTGTACCATAATCTTACGCCCGTAATCTAGCCCGGCCGGGCCGGGCACGCCAGCATCCCCCCGGCAGCCGGGCAAACCGCCTGGGAAAGCATGCCGCACTGGCTACACGTGCCGGTCCGAGGGGGGCAACTCCACGGCAAGCAGGCGGGGCCACTCGGCCGCGTCCTCGACGATGTACCGGCCATGGTGCATCGGTGCTTGGGCTCGCATCACCAGCCCCACCAAGAGCGGCTCGCCCCGAAACACGAACGGGCCACCCACCAGGCACCACGGGGTTTCCGTCCCCGGCGGGGCCAGCCCCCGGGCCTCGGCAAAAAAACGGTGCACAAACCCCCGCGTGCTGACCTGCGCGGGCCAGCGGCGATACACGGGCCGGTGGGCGCGGATCACCTCGGCCAGTCCGGGGATCAAGGCCTCGAACACCTCGCCCAGCCGGTTGATCGGCGGAAGTTCGCGGGCCAGCCCCGGCGGGGCCAGCACCACGGCGGCCAGGCGGACCGGTGTGCCCCGGTACAGCAGCCGCGGGCCCTGGCCGGGTGGGCCGAGTTCGGGCAAGGTGTCGGCGGCGATCCCGCCTTCGGACTCGACCGGCGGCGCACGCCGCTTGTGGCGGCGCATCCACCGCACGGCCACCAAGGCCAAAGCGCCCAGCACCGCCAGCACCGCCACGGCCCGCACCACAGGTCCCCACGGACCCGCAAGCAGCTCGGCCAGGGCGTCGCCGAGTTTTTCCTCCTCGGGAAGGACCTGCGCCGGGAACATGATGCGGCACTCCGCGGACCGCTCAGCCGGCCGACACTTGCCGGCCAAACCGCTCGACGTCTTCCGCCGTGGGCAACGAGGGCTGGGCCCCCACGCGCGTTACGGACAATGCGGCGGCCAGGCTGGCATAGCGGGTGGCCTCGGCCAGCGGCATCCCCCGGGCCAGAGCGCAGGCCAAAGCCCCGCTGAAAGCGTCCCCTGCCGCCGTGCTGTCCAGCGCCTCGACGCGAAAAGCCGGCACAAATCCCCACTGGCCGCCGTCCAGCCACACCGCGCCGCGGGCGCCTAGCGTAACGATGGCCCTTGCGGCCCCGCGGCGCACCAGTTCCTCGGCGGCCTGCCGGGCCGAAACCTCGTCTTCCACCGCGATGCCCGTCAGCCGCTGCGCCTCCGTCTCGTTGGGTTTGACGCACGTTATTGCGGAGAGGAGTTCGGCGGGGAGCGGCTCGGCCGGTGCCGGCGCAGGGTCCAGGATCACCCGCACCCCCGCCGCCTGCGCCAGCCGGGCCGCATGGAGCACCGTCTCCAGCGGCGTCTCTAACTGCACCACCAGCACCTCGGCCTGGCGGATGGCGCCGGCGGCCTGGTCCACGTCGGCCGGCCGGAGGTGATGGTTGGCCCCAGAGGCCACCGAGATCAGGTTTTCGCCCTGCTCATCGACCAGGATCAACGCCACGCCGGTGGCGTGTTCCGGATCGCGGAAGACGAATCGCGTGTCGATCCCCTCCCGGGCATAGCCCGCGATCGCCTGGTCCCCGAACATGTCCTGCCCCACCTTGGCCACAAACGTCACCTCGGCCCCCAGCCGGGCCGCCGCCACCGCCTGGTTGGCCCCTTTGCCCCCGGCGGCCATCACGAATTGCCCCCCCACCACCGTCTCGCCCACACGCGGAATCCGGCGGCTCTTGACCACCATATCGGTATTCGAGCTGCCTACCACCACGATTCGCGGCCTTTGCATGGTCGGACCTCTTGGTCAACGGTCGGCACACCGCCCGGCGGCCATAATCTTAAAACCCTCCCCGGCCGGCTACAGCACCCGGGCCAATATCACCAGAACCAGCCCCAAAAGGTAGGCGGCAAACATCGCCCCCAAGAGCCGGTTGGTCCCCGGCGGGGCCTCGCGGAACTCACGCCAAATGAACACGCCCCAAATCGCGGCCACCATGGTCGCCCCCTGCCCCAGCCCATAGGAAATGGGGAACGTGGCCGCCCCGGCCGCAATGATGCTGAACATCATCCCCACCGCCCAGATCATCCCCCCCACAATCCCCCAGAGGTGATCCCGGCCGCTGCCTTGAAAGTACTGGCTGACCGGCACCGGCTCGCCCACGAACGGCTTGTACATGATCGCCGTGTTGAACAGGAAATTGCTGGCCAGCATTCCCAGCGAAAACAGCACCATCGCGGTATAGGGGGTCAGCTTGCCCGCGGGCATCCGGGGGAACTCGGTGGCCTCGGGCATGGCCTGGGCCACGCACAGGTAGAACGTCCCCATCAGCAGCCCGCACAGTACCGAAAGCACCAGCCCCTTGGTGCTGGCCCCCTGTTGCTGGCCCGGCAGGCGACGGTAGGCGATGGCATCCAGAACGATGGCCACGGTGATTACCGCCACCCCCAGAAACAGCACCAGGGGGTTGGTCTCGCCGGGCTTGCTGAGGTAGTTGACCACCACGCCCACGATCAATGCCAGGCCGATGCCAACCGGAAAGGCCACCGCCATGCCTGCAATGGCGATGGCCGCCACCAGCAAGATATTCGCCGCGTTGAAGATCACCCCGCCCAGGAAGGCCAAGCCAAGGTTGCGGGCCTCGGCCTGGGTCAGGTCCGGCAGAAAGCTCCGCCCCGCCTGGCCAAAACTTCCCAATGTCGCCGCAAACACCAGGGCCATCAGCACCACGCCGAACACGTAGTCCCAATAGAATAGCTCGAAGCGCCACCGCGAGCTGGCCAGCTTCTGGGTGTTCGCCCACGAACCCCAGCACAGCATGGTGATGATGCAGAATACGACCGCCAGCGGATAGGATTCGATCACGAACATGCCACAGGCCCTTGGTCAGCTAGACAACGCGGCGCATATCGGCCCCGATAGTACTCGGTGCCTGCGGCA
Source organism: Planctomycetaceae bacterium (assembly GCA_037442445.1). Taxonomy (GTDB): domain Bacteria; phylum Planctomycetota; class Planctomycetia; order Pirellulales; family Thermoguttaceae; genus JANLFZ01. Next base: position 38,202 of record JBBIQF010000083.1, on the reverse strand, counting down.
GCCGCAAGGGCCGGCCCCGACGCTCGCCCCCAACGCTACACGCTCCCGCGCCCCGGGATCCTATGGCCAAGTCCCTGCCCGGCCCGGCACGGGCCGGGTTTGACAACCTGCCATCCCTTTTGCTAAATGACCCGATACAGGGGCCTTGTGCCTGGTGATCCCCACGACCAACCCCGAAGGATGCGGAGTAAAGCCCATGGCGGCCCAACCGCTGGCCCACAGTGTCTTCTTTACGCTGAAGGACAAGTCGCCCGAGGCCAAGAAGCGGCTGATCGCATCGTGCAAGAAGTACCTGACCGATCACCCGGGTACGGTATATTTTGCGGCGGGCAGCCGGCCCGAGGATTTGCAGTGGCCCGTGAGCGATGCCCAGTTCGACGTGGCCTTGCACCTGGTATTTGCCAGCCGCCAGGCCCACGACGAGTACCAGGAGTCGCCCCGCCATCAGCAGTTCTTGGAAGAGAACGAACCCCACTGGGCCGAGGTCCGCGTGTTCGACGCTTATGTTGAGCAGTAACCCGTGTCGCCGAGTATCCCAGCGCCGCATCGGGCGGAACGGATCGTCGCTTGCCTGACGCCGCCCGGCCGGGGAGCCATCGCCGTCCTGGCCGTCGAAGGCCCCGGTGCCGTGGCCGAGGTGGGCGAGCTTTTCACGCCGGCCAGCGGCCGGGCCCTCGAAACGCTCCGGCCACACCGGGTGGTCTTCGGCCGATTCGGGCCGGAGCCTGGCGAGGAAGTCATCGTTCGCCTTCGCGGCCCCGAATCGCTGGAGATCCACTGTCACGGGGGCCCGTTTGCGGTAGCCCGCATCCAAGCCTTGTTGGCGCGCCGGGGATGGCGGCCGGCAGGTCCCCAGGAATGGCTGGCCCGCACCCAGCCGGACCCGCTGTGGCGACAGGCGGCCGAGGCCCTGGCCGAGGCACCCACCCGGCGAACCGCCGCTGTGGTTCTGGATCAGCTCCAAGGGGCGTTGCACCGGGCGATTGCCCGGATCGACGATGCTCTGGCCCAGGGCCACTGGGCCGTGGCCCGATCGGAACTCCAGCGCCTGGCAGAACTTGCCCCCTTGGGCCTCCATCTGACAACGCCTTGGCGCGTGGTGCTGGCCGGGCCTCCCAATGCCGGCAAGAGCAGCCTTCTAAATGCCCTGGCCGGTTTTCCCCGGGCCATCGTCCACCCGCAGGCCGGGACCACCCGCGACGTCGTAACACTTCCTACCGCCATCGACGGTTGGCCGGTGTTGCTCTGCGACACCGCGGGCCTGCGGGCGAGCGAGCATCCCCTGGAAAGCGCTGGAGTGCGCCGGGCGTATGACGAAATCGCTCGGGCCGAATTGGTCGTGGCGGTTTTCGACGCAACCCGGCCCTGGGAGGAACAGGAACCCTTGCTGCACCAACGGGCTCGCCCCTTGTTGGTACACAACAAGGTGGACCTGGTAGCCACCCCTCGGCCCCAACGGCCGCCGGGAGTTTGGACAAGCGCGGTAACCGGCGAAGGCGTGGAAGAATTGTTGCACGCCATCGCCCAACGATTGGTACCCCAGCCGCCCGAGCCGGGCCAAGCCGTGCCGTTTACACCATCGCAAGCAGTGGCGCTGCGTTCGGCCCTGGAGGCCATCGCCAGGCAAGACCCGCTCGAAGCGCGGCGCCAGCTTGCTTCCATCATTAGGGGGGATAACGGAGCCGGCCACACCGGAACCCAGCTATCGGGTGGAAGATAACCGCCGCACATGGCGGCAAGACCGCCGGCCAGCGCCTACAAAAAGCTGGTTTTCTTTGACGCTTTCCGCGAATCTCTCTGGACGCCGATTTCGTCCTGGCGGTATCCTCTGCCCCTTGTCCGGCTTTTCCCCGGGGACGGACCCTTATCCGCTCGCGAGACTCAGGGAGGGACGCGCGATGCCCGGCAGACTTATCCGGTTTCTTATCCGGTTCTTGGAGTGGCGAGGGGGGCCCATCGTTT
>JBBIQF010000083.1:26552-36230 GCA_037442445.1 Planctomycetaceae bacterium | reverse complement strand
GCCGGTGCATTTGCCGATTCCGGGACAGGCCGGCGGGGCCCGCCTGGCCGCCGCTTTTGCCGCATCGGGCACTAGCGCGGCCGAGTCGCCCGCCGACCAGGCCCCTGCCAAGGCGCCCAGCACGGGGCAAAGCGGCACCCCGGACGAGAAGGCGGGCCACGCCAAAGTGGCCGAAGATAGCCCCACGCCGGCACCGTCGATCCCCGCCGCGAAGCCGGCGGGGGCTTCCGGGCCGACGGCGGACACGCCGCGGCGCAACGTGTTGCGCGACCCGGAGCGTCCGGAACCCTTCCCGTTCGGCCACGCCAAGGCCACGAGTCCCTCCAGTGGCCCGGCCGGCTCCGCCTCGCCGGAAAAAGCTGCTGCACCCTTGGGCAAACCTGGCCCAACCCCGGCTAAAGTGATGCAGAATAGCGGCGATGCTCCGCCGGCCACACCCGGCCAAAGCGCTGCTTCGGCGGCTGAGGAAAGCGACAAGCCCAACACCGCGGCCAGCGGCCACGCGGCGGCCGGTGCCCGCCTCCTGCCGGTGCCGCCCGTTTCCCCCGAGGCCTCCACCCCGCCTGGGCCGGCCAAACCGGTCCCGGAACCCTGGTCCGGAAGCCCCACCGACATCGAGGCCGCCAGCTTCAACGGCATCACGCCCGGGGCCAGCACGCTGGCCGAGGTGGAAAAGGCCTGGGGCCCGCCCACCCAAACCCGCGAGCACAACGGCCTGGTGGTCCAGCAGTACCGGGTGGCCCCGTTCCAGCGGGTCGAGGTAGTGTATCCCAAAGGGGCCGATAAGGTGGCCTCAATCGTTATCCGGCTGGAAAAGGCCTTTCCGGCCGAGGGCGTCGCCCGCCAGTTGGAGCTGCACCAGCTCCGCCCGGTGCTGGTTTCCAACGAGTTGGGCGAGATCCTGGGCCAAGCCTATCCCGAGCGGGGCGTGCTGTTTTCGTTCGAGCCGGCCGAAAGCCCCGGCAAGCCCACGATGCGCGTGGCCGAGATCGTGCTGGAGCCGATCACCGCCGATCCTTTCCTGTTGCGGGCGGAAACCTATCTGGACACCCGGCCCGAGGAAAGCCTCAAGGATGTCGAGCAGGCCCTGGCCCTGGCGCCGGCAAATGCCCGGGGCCATTGGCTGCGGGCAAGGCTCCTGGGACTCAAAGGCCAGTTGTCCCAGGCCCTGGCCTCGTGCGAGGAGGCCTGCCGGCTGGCACCGGCCGATGCCCAATACCGGCTTGCCCGGGCCCAACTGCTGGGCCAGCTCGGCCGGTTCGATCAGGCGATTGCCGACGCGCAAAAGGCCGCGGACCAGAGCGGCCACCGGCAGCACATCAAGGCCCGGGCCTTGTGCCTGTTGGGCGACCTCCATAGCGCCGGCCCCACGCCGGACTACAAAAAGGCCGTCGAGTACCACATGCAGGCCATCCAAGTGGCCGACGCATTGACGACCAGCCCGCACCCTGCCATCCGCGTGCCTGCCAAAGAGGTACTGCTGGATGCGCACCTGGGCGCTGCGCACGACATCGCCTGGGGCAAGTGGAACCAGAAGCAGACGGCCGTCCCCGCGTGGCTCAAACGGGCCTCGGCCCTGGCCGAGGACCTCATCCAAACCGAAGGCGGCACGGCGGAATACCGATTCCGGGTCGCCGCCCGGGCCTTGGCCGCCTGTGTGGGTGCCCAAGGCCAGATCGATCCCGCCCCGTGGATCACCCAGGTCTTGGAGGCGGGCCAAGAGCTCTTGGCCAAGGCCGCCCCGGCGCACAAGGCGCAGGTCCAATGGGAATTGGGCCTGGCCCTGTACGACGCGGTGCAAATCTACCAGATGCGGGGCCAGCGGGAATTGGCCTTGAAATACGGGCGCCAAGCCGTCGAACTGCTCGAGCAGGCCAATCTCCAGAAAGCACCCAACGCCCCCGACCGGTATATGCTGGGCCGGCTGTACTTCCGGCTGGGCTCGCTGCACGCCATCGGCAGCGGCGAGCACCGCCAGGCCGTGGTGTGGTTCGATAAGGCCGTGCCCGTGTTCCAGCAATGCGCAACCGGGCTGGCCGAAAGCGAACGCGGCCGGCTGGGCGAAACCCTGGTGAGCATGGCGGTCTCGTACTGGGAGGTTGGCCAGCGCCAACGGGCCCAGCAGCTTACCCAACAGGGGATGGAATTCATCCAGCAGGCCGTGCAGGCGGGCCTGATGGATGCCTCGGCCCTGGAAGTGCCCAAAGCCAACCTGGCGGCCATGCTCCGCCACGGCAGCTCTGAAGCCCGCACCGCGGCAGGCCAGCCGGCAACCCTCCGCCGCTGAGCTTGCCCGTACGATAGGTTGCCAGGTTTGGCACGCCGGCCGGCTACTGCCGGCTCCGCGCTCCCTGCTCCGTGCTCCCTGCTCCTCGGAGCTGCCGCGTGGTTGCCCCGGAAGTTGCCGCGGGCTACACTCTTTGGGCGCAAAGGGGCAATCCCCGAGGCACCACCATTTGCCGGCACGGTGGCCCGGAACCGCTTGCCAGGGCTGACAAGCGGCGTGCACCGCTTGCCGGGTCGTCTTTGAGCCAGGAAACTGTCCGATGTTCTCCACCCTTTCCGCAATGGCCTGTTGCCTGTCCATGTATTGCGAATTGCCGCGGGTGTACTTCGGGACGTACACCGATACGACCAGCAAGGGGATTTACGTAGGGGCGTTCGACCCGGCCGAGGGCCGGCTGTCGGGGATCGAGCTGGCGGCGGAGGCGGCGCGGCCCTCGTTCCTGGCCCTCCATCCCCGCCGGCCGCTCGTGTACGCGGTGGGCGAGGTGTCCGACTACCAGGGCAAGAAGACGGGGGTGGTGCGGGCATTTGCGATCGAGGCTTCGGGCAAGTTGCGGTTGCTTGGCGCGCAGCCTTCGGGCGGGGCCGGGCCGTGCCACGTGGCGGTCGATCCCACCGGCCGATGCGTGCTGGTGGCCAATTACGGCGGCGGGAGCGTGGCCAGCCTGCCGATCGAGGAGGACGGCCGGCTAGGGAGTCCGGCCAGCGTGATCCAGCACCAGGGCCGCGGCCCCAACCCTCGGCGCCAAGAAGGGCCCCATGCCCATTCGATCAATGTGGACCCCACCGGACGGTTCGCCCTGGCCGCCGATCTGGGCTGCGACAAGGTCTTCGTATACCGGCTCGATGCGGCAGCCGGGCGGCTGATCGCCCACGACCCGCCCGCGGTGGCGCTTGCCCCCGGGGCCGGTCCGCGCCACCTGGCCTTTCACCCCAATGGCCAGTTCGCCTACGTGATCAACGAGTTGGATTCCACCGTGACCGCGATGGCATACGACGCGGCGGCAGGCCGATTGAAAGTCCTCGGCTCGGTTTCCACGTTGCCGCCGGATTTCTCGGGCAGCAACACGACGGCCGACATCCACGTGCACCCTTCCGGGAAGTTCCTTTACGGCTCGAACCGGGGGCACGACAGCATCGCGATCTTTGCCATTGCCGGGGACGGCACGTTACGGCCGCTTGGCCACCAATCGACCCGGGGCAAGACGCCGCGGAACTTCACCCTGGACCCCGCGGGGCAATTCCTGCTGGCTGCCAACCAGGACAGCGATACGGTGGCCGTGTTCCGCATCGACGCCCAAAGCGGCTTGCTCAGCCCCTTGGGCGAGCCGGTGGCCGTGCCCCGCCCGGTGTGCATCCGCTTTCTTCCGCCGGAACGCCTTGGGCGATGAGGTGCCGGGCGGCCGGCCGCCAGAATGAACTTCGCGGGGCGAAAGGGGCTGTCCGCTCTGCCCCAGGCCAACCGCCCCACCGCAAAACCCATCTGCCGGCTGCCGCATTACGGCTTGTGCCGCGGGATTTCCGGGGCCTGCAGTTCCAAAGCGTTTTCCGTCGGTCCGCTGCCTTGCGGGTAGTGCTCGGTGTTGGCCGAGGGGCGAGCATCCTGCGGATAAGGCCGCTGGGGCCCCAGCCGGCCTAGCGGCCCGATCGAGCAGAACCGCTCTTCCACGAACCGGATGCCGTGCGTCTCCAGAATCGTGCCGGCATAGCGCTGGAGGTTGGCCAACTCGGTGTTATAAAGGGCCAGGGCCTGTACCTCGGCATTGACGGCATTGCCCCAATCGGTGATGGCCTGAAGGACGTTCAAGTACAGCGTGGGGCGGCCCTGGCGGTAATCTTCGAGCTGGCGCTGGAGGTTAGCGCGGGCGGCCTGCCGGGCCTCGGCGTACGCCAGGTACTGCTCGTAGTATTGGTCCAGGTTGCGGAGGCTGGCCGCCAGTTGGTGGGCGGCCGCGTGCAGCCCCTGCTCCAGGTTCGCCCGGTCCTGCATCAACAGCAGTTCGTGTTGCCGCAAGTTGGCCCGGCCGCGGCGAAGGCCCAGCGGCACCGAGAAGTTCACGCCCAATTCCCATTCGGTGAACTGGCCCGGCTGGCTGGCGATGTGCTGGCGGAAGGGGGCCGGCGTGCGCCCCTCCAGGCCGTTCCAGCGGTACACGCCTACCGCATCCAGCCGGGGCAAGGCCTGGTTGCGGGCTTGCAGCAGGCGTTGCTGATCGGCCTCGAGGATGAGTTTGAGTTCCACGATGTCGGGGCGGCGCTCGGCCGCCAATTCCAGCAGAGGCTCCCATGGGATGGGCACGCGCCGCGTGGACAGCGGGGTGGTGGGGACCAATTGCGTGCCGTCGGCCGGGGGCAGGCCCAGGATATTTCGCAGGGCCGCCTCCCGCTGCAGGGCGTTGGCCTCGGCCGTGACCAAGGCCGCGCGGAAGTTGGCCAAAGCCGAGCGGGCCTGGGCGACCTGCCCGGCATCGGTAAACCCGAACTCCAACATGGCTTGTGCCCGGGCCAGGGCCTCGGCCCCCTGTTGGACCTGCTGCCTGCGGGCCCAGACGTCCACCCGGGCCACCACAAGCGCCCAATACGCCTCGATCACGCCGCGGACCATCTCTTGGACCGCGTCCTTGGTCTGAAAAAACGAGCGCTCGGTCTCGATGCGGGCCAGCACCAACGGGGCCTGGTTGACCGCCCCACCCGCCCCCGCCAACAGCGGGTGGGTGTAGCGAAGGTCCAGGGCACTGGGCGTTTCGGGGTTCAATGCGGAAAGATTCGATTGGGCCGGATTGGCCAGCACGCCCAACTCCGCGGTCCCGCCGGTAACCGTGTCCTTGGCCAGGCCCATCTGGAACCGATACTGGTCGCGGCGGAACCCATCGATGGCGGCTCCCGGCGGAATCCACTGGCCGGTGATGGGGTCCTGGAGCAAGAAGGCCTGGGGCTGGTCCTGCTGGTCGAAAAGGTGTTCCATCTGGAACACGGGGTCGAAGCGGGCCCGGGCCTGGTCCACCTGGGTGTTGGTGATGGCCGGGCTGTAGATCGTTCGCCCGCTGGAAACCGCCGATGCCCCGGCCAGCACCCGCACGACCTCGGCATGGTCCAGCGCGATGCGGATCGCCTCATCGAGGCCGAGATGGCTGGCCTCGACGATGGCATCGGGGCTGGCCACGGTCCGCGGGGGAGGCATGTCGGGGAGCTTGGCCTTGGGCAGTTGCGAGGGGTCGCGGATCTGGAGATGCCGCTGCTCGGGGAGGATGAACCGCCAGGGCTCTTCGGCACAGGCTGCGCAGGCTGCGCAGATTGCCAGCCACCCGCACAATGCCAGAATCCATCGCCGCCACGGTGCCATATCGATTGCATCGGCACAATCGGCAGGCCCGATGTAATCAATACAATCCGTTGGGGCGCCGGGGGCGGCGGCCTATGACTCCTGCCCAAGGCCGGCCGGCACGCCGGCCAGCAGCTCATCCATGGGCCGGGCCAGCCGGCGAAACTCAGCGACCGGCATGGCCACGGTGTCCCAGCGGGGCGACAGGGGCCGGCAACCGGCCGCATAGTCGGCCAGGCGCACCGCCACGAAACCGTACAGCCCGCCGCGATGTTCAAAGAGTTGCTCGGGCGGCAAAGGGGCCCGGTTGCCCACGATGTTGTAGGCGAACACGAACAGGGCGCAGAAGCCCGGCCCGAACAGCCGTTCCCACTCGCTCAGGCTGGCCAGGTCGTCGCGCGTGGACCAGTTCTTCCAGTACTGCTTCTGCTCGTCGCCGGAGGGGAAGCGGCGGCCTTTGACATCCACCAACCAGGTCAGGGGACCGCCCGAGGAGACGATAAAGTCCAGGCTCTTCAGCGACACCCCGCTGGCCAGCAGGCTGCGGCGGCCTTCGTCCACCGCCACGTAGGGCACGCCGCGGCGGCGGAGATACTCTTCGAAGGCGGCTTCGTAATGGTTATCGCGGTTGGCCATGCGGCGGGCCCCAAAATGCGATGGCACGCCTTGGAACCAGGCGGCCTTGGGCGCTTCTAGGGCAGGCAACTTGCGGCTGCCGCCGCTAGGTGCCCGGTCCTAGGATGTCTCGCAAGGCCGCTACGATGGCTTGGGCGGCCGGATCCAAGGGTACCTCGCGTTGCGACTTGCCCGCAAGGTCCTTGACCAGGCACACCCCCGACTCGAACTCCCGCGAGCCGGCGATCAAGGCCACGCGGAACCCGCGGCGGTCGGCGTATTTCAGTTGTTGGCTCAGCTTTTTGGGCTCTGGGAAGACCTCGACGCCGAAGCCAGCCGCCCGCAATGCCGCGGCCAGCCGGAGGTAGTCGTGCAGCCGGTCGGCGTCGAAAAAGGGGACGAACACCGGTGCGGGGGTGGCCACTTTTTCGATCATGCCCAACTCTTCCATGGCGGCCAGCAACCGGTCCAGGCCCAGCGAAGCCCCCACGCCGGGCAGCTCTTGATCGGTGAACAGGGCCGCCAGGTTGTCGTACCGGCCGCCCGAGCACACGCTGCCGATGCCGGGCAGGGCGTCGAGATACGTCTCGTAGATGGTGCCGGTATAGTAATCCAGGCCGCGGGCGATGGACATGTCCAGGCGGATGCGCTCGGGGGGGACACCGGCGGCCAGCACACCGGCCAGCACTTCCCGCAGCCGGGCAACGCCGGTTTGGCCCACCTCGGTGGCGCCCACCAGGGGTTCGATCTGGCGCAGCACCTGGTCGTTGGTGCCTGAGACGCTGGCCAGGTTCAGCACCGCTTCGACCTGGGCATCGGTAAGCCCGGCGTGGGTGCGCATTTCGTCGGCCACGGCCTGCGGCCCGATCTTGCCCAGCTTGTCCAGCGCCCGCAGGACCGGCAGAGCCTGCCCGGCCAGCCCCAGGCGCTCCAGGCAGCCGTTGAGCACCATGCGGTTGTTGATCCGCAGGGTGAAGGCCTCGAAGCCCAAGGCGTGCAACAGGTCGTGGATGACCAGCGCGGTTTCGATATCGGCGGCGACGGCCCGGGTGCCCAGGGTATCGAAATCGCACTGCATGAACTCGCGGTATCGGCCGCGCTGGGTGTTCTCGCCCCGCCACACGGTGGCGATGTGGTAGCGCTTCAGCGGCAAACCGATTTCCTTGACGTGCTGGGCTGCAAACCGGGCCAGCGGCACCGTCAGGTCGAACCGCAACCCCACCCACCGCTTGTCGCGGTCGCAGAACTTGTAGAGCTGCTTGTCGGTCTCCTCGCCGCCCTTGCCGGCCAGCACCTCCAGGTATTCCAGCGCCGGCGTATCGATCGGGCAAAAGCCGTACGAGCGATACACCTGCCGGGCCGTGTCGATGAGCCGCTCCCGCGGGATCATCATCTCCGGCAGGTAATCGCGAAAGCCTTTCAGCGTGCGCGGCGTTATCCGGGCAGGGTGGGACACCACCGCGATTGCTCCTCCAGGGCCAGGGATGCCGGGCCACACCCCCGGGCGGGATGCGGCTCGGCCAGGGGCTCGACGATCGGCAGCAGCTCGGGCCTGGGGCTGCGAAGCGATTGCCCCGGCCGGGGGCCCAATACCGCCTCGGCATACTCCTCGATCTGCTCCGAGGTCTCGAAATAGTGGTCGTACACCCAGTCGTCCTCGTATTCGCAGTTGGCGGTGCTGTATTGGCGGCAGATCTCCGGGCGCGTCGCATAGATCCCGCACCGGTGGTCATCCCGCAAATGCTTGCACCGCGTGGCCACCATCAGATACCACGAACCGTCCTCGATGAACACCGCGGTATGCTCGTGAAACAGGAACCAGCGGATGGTATCGAAATCGGCCCACTCGGTCGGCTCGTCGATCGGCAGGGCGAAGTAGCGGCAGCACTTGGCCGTGCAATACCGGCACAGATTCTCGCCGGGCGGAATCTCCTCGCGCCGCGGCTTCTTGGGCCGCCGCGGTTTGTCCCGCCGGCCAGAACCATTGGAACCTGGACGCGTTATCGAGGGGGCCATATCGGTTGGGCTTGCAAGTCAAAACAGGCGCTCCGCCCGCCGGCCGCGGCCAAATCCCCGCGCCGTGGGTGCTCGCCCATCGGGCCACGCGCACCCGAACTGCCAGGCATGACCGCAGCGGTAAACACCAAAGTGTATCGCCGCATGACGGTTCGAGCAATCGCCACAAGACACGAAGCCGGTTGCGCGCGGCACCGGCAAGGAAGCCCGCCACCGGACAAAGCCCGCCCACGCACAAGGGAAACCGGCAAGGTCGGCAAGCAAACGAGGCGAGCAGGGAGGGCGCCAGCCGGCCTCTCGGCCTGCGACCTGCCCGGCCGGAGCCCTCGTGTTACCGGCGCTCGGCGGGCGTGCCGAGTTCCATCGGCCCGACCCGCTCGATCCACTGCCGCGCCCACTCGACCGACTCGAATCCCAAGTCCATCGTCGTATTGCCGAGGAAGATGATCCCCTCGATCCGGCCTTGCCGCAACCAGCCCAGGCCCGTCTCGCACTGGAGCTGCATGGCGGCAAGGGGCATGCCTTGCTTCCGGCCGTAGTCCACCAGGTAGCACCCGAGCATGCGCCGGGCCTTGGGAGCCACGCGTTCGGCTTTCTTGAGGTTCGCTTCGAGATTGGCCAGACCCTCGGGCCGGCCTGTCCACAGCGTGACCACGTCGATCCGTTCCAGATAGTCGGCCAAAGGCAGGTCGAGCTGCCGGTCGTACAGCGTAACAAATACGTCCAGATTCGGGCGTATCTGCTTGAGCTGCCTGCGGACCTGCGCGAGTTCCTCGACAGTCCATTGGGCCCGCTTGCCTTCTTTCTGGCCGGTGAAGAAGTCGTCCAGCATGATGCCCGCGAAGTTGGGAGTGGTTCGGGCCAACTCCAGCACCTCGCGGGTCTCGTTGGGCGCGTGGAAGCCGCCGCTGCCGACGACCGACCACACCACGCGCTTCAGCCGGCGCATGGGGACGGTGTATTGGGCCAGCGGCGATTCCAGCCGGCCGTAGGGCGCTTCCTTCTCGCTCGATTGCACCACGATGATGTTCGGGACACCCAGGTAGAAGGCGCCTTCCACCGGGGTCATCACCGAGCGGCGGCCGATGTGCGGAAAATCGCTGTTGGCCGCGCAGGTGAAAATCCATAGCCGGTCGAGGACCGTGCCGGCCCCGGTGCCGGAAGGTTGGGCGGCCGCTGCGGCGCGGAAGAGGGTGCCGGCTTGGGCGGCCGCAACCAGCGCGGCGCCTGCCGTCTTCAGCCATGCTCGCCGGGACAGAGCTGAGGGCATCGTTGTCATGCGTTTACCCGGTGGCGAGGTGTATGTAGCCAATGGCGGCGCCGGGCGAGTCGAATCATCTGGGGCCTTGTCAACCCGCGGGGGCCACGGTGGCGGGCGGTTTGGCCGGGGGCGGCACCTTGGGCGTGCCTTTGGGCCGGGCCGGCACCCGCGGGGCCTC
>JBBIQF010000083.1:0-26542 GCA_037442445.1 Planctomycetaceae bacterium | reverse complement strand
GCCGGGCGCAGCGCCTTGCCGCCGGTCCTTGGCCCGCGGCACTTGCCCCAGTTTCCACCGCAGGTACATCCGCCACAGTTCGCGGGCCATGTCCTCGGCCGGCAGGTTGAGCAACTGGTCCCGCTGCATCGGTTTCAGCTCCTTCTCGAAGAACTGGGCCAATTCCTCTTCCGTGACCGCGGGAAAGGCCCCATCCATGCGGCGGGCTGCGTATTGCTGGAGCACGAACAGCGGAATGACGCTGGAAAGCAGCCGCCACTGCTCGGGCCGCTCCCCCTTGGCCGGGTCGCGCACCAGCAGGCGCAGCGACGCTCCCTGGCGGGCGAGCATCCTGGCGCTCGCGAGGCCGAGTCCCGACGTCGCCCCGGTGATCGCCACGACCCGCCCGTCCATCCGCAGGTCGGCCAGGTCCTGGGCGTCGGGCGGAGGCACCTTGCCCGGATTATCCAGTTGCCACCGAAGCCACATGGCGATCAATAGCTCGTGCCGCCGCAAGGGGTCTTTGGTCTGGGCCAGTTCGCGGCTGAGCTGCTGGCGCTGCGGTTCCGGCAGCATGCGGAGAATCTGGTCGGCATGGCGGGCCACGTAGCGCTCGAACCACTGGAGCAGCCCCTCGATGTCCTGCGGGCTGAGCCATGCTCCCCGCTTGCCTGCCGGCTGCACAAGCCCCCGCCCCAGGCGATAATCGCGGAGGCTTTCGGCCAGTGCCGGGGCCTTGCCCCGCCGCTGGGCCTGCCACTCCAAGAGGCGCTTGACCTGCTGCACCCGCGCCGCCGGGGCCAGTTCCCGGAGTTCGGCCTGCTGGTACGGCGGCAGCGTCTTCAACCAGTCGTAGTAGTGCAGCATCACCTGGCGCAGTTCGGCACCTTGCGGATCCGCGGCCAGCGCGGCCTGAAGCCGCCGCACCCGCTCCTGCTCGCTGGGCTCCAGCCGGACAAACCGGCGGTAGCGCTCCAGCAGGGCCTCCTTGGCGGCCGGGCTGAGCGACTCGACCTTGGCCCTGCGCTCCTGGAGGGTCTCGTCGGCGCGAACATGGGCCAACAGCCACCCCAGGATGCCGGCCCCCGCGGCCAAAAGCGCCGCGGCCAATCCCCATCCCAGGGCCCGGGCTAACGACTTACCCCTCATCGCCCGGCTCCTGTAGAAATAGCCCCTCCTTGTGGAGCAACCGGAGGAACTCGATGTCGTCGATCTGCCGGTATTCATCCAGGTCCTCGATGACCGGCAGGTCTTCCAGGAGGGTGCGGTTGGGATCGGGGGCCCAAGCGGCGACGGCCAGGTAGCCGGCCAGCGCCGCGACCACCGCGCCCGACAGTCCCAGCAACCACTGCCGGGCGTGGCGCCAGGGTCGCCTGGCGGCTTGCTGGCGGGCCTCGTCCTCGGCCGCCACCGTCACCATTTCCAGCGTGGACTGGGTGAACTGATCGCCCACCTCGCTCCGCGGCAGGGCGTCGAGCAGATGCCAGGTCCGTTCCAGCCGTTCGAGGGTCTCCCGCGCTTGAGGATCGCGCGATACCAACTCCTCGACCGCCTGCGACTCCTGGGCATCCAGCTCGCCATCGAGATAGGCGACCAATCGCTCTTCCAGGGGGGTGGCGGGCGTTTCGGTCTCGATGCTGGGCAACTCGCGGGACATAAGGCTGGGGTTATGTCGGGGGGGAAGGGGGCGTTGCGGGCGGGCCGGGGGGCCCCTCGGCATCCCCAGGCCGATCGTCGCCGGCCTTGCGGCCCGCCGCGGGCAACTGGCCGTGTTGCAGGTACGGCTCGAGCAACTGGCGCAGGTTCACCCGGGCCCGCGCCAATAGCGACTTGATGGCCTGGGGGGAAAGGTCCATGGCTTCGGCGATTTCGGCGTAGCTCATCTCCTCGAACTTGCAGAGCAATACGGCCAGGCGCTGCCGCTCGTTGAGCGAGCCCAGGGCCACGCGGATGATCTCGCGCATTTCGGCCTTATCCAACTGGCGGGCGGGCATCTGGCCGCTGGGCGCGGCAGCCATGGCGTCCAGTGATTCGCCCCCGGTGCTCTGCCCGCCCCCCACGGTTATTTCCCGGCGCCGGCGCTTCGTCCGCAGGGCGTTGGACGCCACGTTGTTGACGATGGTGAACAGCCACGTGGAAAACTTGGCATCCGGATGGTAGCTCTGCCGCGACCGATACACCCGCAGGAAGACCTCCTGGGCGAGGTCCTCGGCCAGATCGCGGCTGCCCACCAGGTGTTCCAGGACCGTCACCACGCGGTTCTGGTAGCGGAGCATCAGCTCCTCGAAGGCGGCAGCATTCCCGGCCCGGACCTCCAGCATCAGCCGCACGTCCGGATCGCGCAAGGCGCGTCGCTCGCCTGAGGACTCGGTGATAGCCAACGGCACGCTCGACGGTGGGACCATTCCGGCAGGGCCCCCGGATCGCCCCGGGGATATACCTTCCAGTGTAGGCCGCCCTCCGCAAGCCGACCAGTCGGCAACACGCGGTTTCCCGGCGTCATAAGAATTCAACCCCTCAGGCCCGTTTGGGTTCCGCCCGGCAGGCCCGCGGGCCGGGCGGTTTCCCAAAGGCCCCATGCACGGGGCGGGGGCACAAGCGAGCACTGCGGGAAAGCCAATCGCTTCCCAAGGGCCCCGCGCCGCCGGCCGGGGTGGCCGCGGCGATCCTTCACCGGCCGGGCACCGCGTCGATCGAGGAAAGCAGCTCGATGCGGTCGAACAGCGCGTCGCCCCCCATGGCCGTCGGGGCGATGCCCGTCAGCACGAACGGGCCGAAGTCTTTCCACAGGTCGCGGGTAACGACGGTCCATTGGCTGGGGGCCTGCGGGGCCACCTGGACGGCCGCCCAGCCGGTGGTGTTCTGGCCGGCACAGTAGCGGCGCAGGGGCCGATCGGCCGGGGGCCACTGGCCGCTGGCCGCCAGTTCCAGCATCACCCCCACCGCCCCTTGCGATTTCCAGGCGAAGCGAAGGTAGCGGTATTCTCCCGGCCCCGGCTTTTCGGCGATGCGGTATTCCCAGCCCGGCACCTTGGTGCAATAGCGTTGCGGCGGGGCGATGCGCAGGGCCGCGGTGCCCGAGAGGCGGTCGGCGGTCTCCAGGCTCGCTTTGCCCTCGCCTTCGACCAGCAAGGCCACAAAGGCCTCTTCATCGTCGAACAGCGTCACGGCGCTTGGGGCCGGCGGCCCGAAGGCTTGGCGCAGCCAGGCGATCAGGTCGGCCACGTCCTGGGGCGAGACCTCTTTTTCCAGGTTCTCGGGCATCATCGAGTTGGTCGAGGCGGCCATGACCTCGATGTCTTTGCGGAGGATGACCTCGTCGGCCGCCTGCTCTTTGCGCAGCGTAACACTGGTGGGCGACTCGGCCGCCAGCACCCCGGTAAAAATCCGGCCGTCCTCGGTAATGACCGTGTATTGGTTGTAGCCGGCGGTGATCTGGTTGCTGGGGTCAAGGATGTCGGAGACGAGCATTTCGTCCGAGCGGCGGATGATGCTCGACAGGTCGGGCCCCACGACAAAGCCCTTGCCCTGGACCTGATGGCACTTGGCGCACTGTTGTTCGAAGACCGCCTGGCCGCGCTTGGGATCGCGGGGGCCTTGCAGCGCGGCGGTGTAGCGGGCCAGCACGTCGCGGCGGTCGGGGCGGGTCACACCGGCCAGCAGGGTGGCGGCCCGCTTGCGGATGGCGGGGTCCGGGTTCTCCAGCAAGTGCGTGCGCCGCAAGGGGTCCAGGGCCGAGGCTACCACCGTCTTCTTCTCGATGGCGTCCAACAGGTGCGGCAAGCGGTCCTGGCGCTGGAACAGGGCGTCGAGCACCGCCGACTGGAGCTGCGGCGTGTAGCTGGGCCAGGGGTTCAACAGCACCTCAGCCACGCGGGGGTCTTCGGCACAGCCCAGCGCCCGAATGGCCGCCAGTTGCACCTCGGAGGGCTGGCGGGCGTCGAGCAGCCGGCCGGCCAGGCCGGCCAGGCGATCCAAGGGCGCACTGGCCAGCACGGCGATGGCAGCGACGCGCTGGGATACCGGCCGGTCGCTGTCCAGGGCGGCCTTCTCCGCCGCGGCAAGGGCCGCCTGCATCTGGTGCGATTCATGCAGCCGGAGCAGGCCGGCAAGGGCCAAGGCCAACTCGGCGACCTGGGCATCCTTGTCGGCCAAGAGGCGAGCCAAGGCATTCTGGACTTCCGAGCCGGCCAGGTGCTGGAACTTGGTTCGCTTGAGGCCTTCGGAAAGCCCCTCCAGGCAGGCGCGGCGGAGTTCCGCGGGGGCCGAAGGGTGATCGCCAATGGCGGAAAGGAGGCCGGCCAGCTCTTTTTCCTTTTGGCGGGCGGCGACGATGGCGGCCAGGGGCCGGAGCATGGCCCGGCTGGCCGGCATGTCGGTGCCCTGCCGCAGGATTTCGGCGGCCAGCGTGCCGGCCGTCTCGGCCGCCGAACTGAGCACTGCCGCCCGCATCCACGGGTCGTCGCCAAAGCGGGCAGCCAGGCGGCTCAAGGCGGCCACGGCCTCGGCCGACCGGCTTTCCCCCAGCGACAGCGCCGCCTGAAGCCGCACTCGCGGCACCGCGTCGTCGCACAAGGCGATCGCCTTGTGAAGAATTTCCCCGTGCCGGTCCAGCCAGCGCTCGCCCAGCACAAGGCCGTGGACGCGCACGGCCCAATGCGGGTCGGCCAGGGCAGCGGCGACATGCTGCGGTTCCAGTACGCGCAGGCCCTCCAGCGTATAGAGGGCGTGGAGCCGGCCCTGCGGGCTCTTGCCGCGCTGCAAAAGGTCGGCGATCGCGGCGGCCACGCTGCGGTCGCCCCGCTCGACCAAGAGCCGCTGCGCCGTCTTGCGGCGCCACGCATTGGGATGTTCCAGCTCCGCCACCAGTTCCGCCGCAGAGCATCGCGCAAGATCGACCCAGGGATACGCGCCGCCGGGCCGGCCTGGCGTACCGGCAGGCGGGTTGCCTGCCCCCGGCGTGCCGGCGGCTTGGGGCCTATCGGCCACGACGCGCCAGATACGGCCCCGATCGGCCCCCGCCATGAGCGATTCGACATAGATTTGCTGCAAGCACCGCGGGATGGCCGAGTAGTCCTCGATGATCGCCCGGTACATGTCCACCACGTACAGCGCCCCTTCGGGCCCGGTCATCAGGTTCACCGGCCGAAACCACTGCTCGGTCGAGCGGAGGAACTCGGTCTGTTCGTTCTCCACGGGCCGGCGGGCGATGTAGCCGGCCCCCGCGGGCACCAACAGGCAGCGGTGGATGAGGTTCTGGGCATTATCGACGCTGAAGTGATTGCCCCAAAACTCCGCCGGAAACTGCTCCCCCTGGTAGATCGCCTGCCCGCTGGCGGCAGTGAAGAAGCCGTTGGCCGTGGCCTCGGCCACCCCGTAGAACTGCACCCACGCCGGGTCCTTGCTGCGGGCCAGGCGCCAGGGGTCGGGCTGGCTGATGGGATAGACCCTGGCCGGGTGCCCGTAGGTGCAGATGTTCTGTAGCGTGGCCGGCGCCGCGTGGTACGGGTTGCGGGCCAGATAGCGGTGCTCCATCGGCAGCACATGCAACACGTGCTGCTGGTTGCTGACCATGAACCGGTCGCCCCAATCGTCGATCGCCAGGCCGAAGCCGCTGGAGCTGCCGCTGGTGGGCTCCAGGGCGGAGCCATCGGGGGTGAAGCGGAACGAGGTTGCCGGCAGCCGCACCGGCCTGGCCAGGCGGGGCCCGTGGATGGTGCCCCCGCTGTCGATGCCGTTGGCGGCATAAATCCAGTTATCCACACCCCGTCGCGGGTTGTTGATGCGGGACCATAGATCGTACAGGCCGAAGCCGGTGAACAGGCGCTCTCGGACCTCGGCCTTGCCGTCGCCGTCGCGGTCGGCCAGGTAATAGATGTCCGGGGCAGCCAGCACGATGACGCCGTCCCGGGCGGCCACGACGCCGTAGCAGGGGGGCAGGCGGTCGGCCCAGACGGTGGCCCGGTCCATACGCCCGTCCCCATCGGTATCCTCCAGCAGTTTGACCGTGCCGTATTGCTGCTCGGCCGCCTTCTGGATGGCCTGCGGACTGGCCGGTATCCGCCGCACCGCTTTGTCCAGAACCCCGGTCTTGTTCAGTTCCAGTACGTCCAGATAGCCTTCGAGGTTGTAGCCGTGGATCTCGCAGACGAACAGGCGACTGCGGGCGTCGAAGTCGATGGCCACGGGGTCGGCCACCAGGGGCTCGGCCGCGACCAGCTCCACGCGGAAACCGGGGGCCACCTGGAACTGCTTCTGGCTCGCTTCGGGAGGAAGGGGTTGGGGGGCATCGGTGGCCAGGGGAATGCCCGCCGCCCATGCGGGCTGAACCCCGGCCGCCACGAGCACCAGCGCTGGCAGCATCTGGACGATGCGTCGAATCATGCTTCAAGACCTTGCGTACGGGCAGAGATCACGCGCCGCCGAGTTCCGCCCGCAGCCGCTCCAATTCCGCCTGCGTACCGCGCAACGAGCCGCCGAGTTGTTCCACCTCGTGCTGGAGCTGGGCGATTTGGGTTTGAAGCTCGTCCACGGCCGCCCGCAGCGCCGCTAGCGCTTCCCGGTCGCCGGCCGACGGCGCGGGTACAGTACTGGCGGCAGGAGGCGCTGCGGCCTGCGAGGCCGAAAACGCCCCTTCGGCCAAAACGGCCCTGCCCGAGTATTCCGCCCGCAATCGCTCCATCTCCTGCGGCAGATAAAGGGCATGGGCCACCACATGCCCGCGCCCTTCGGGCGTCAGCGAGACGATCAGCCCCTTGGCGCGGAGCGAGGCCAGCAGTTGGCGCAGCGCCGGCAGATCGGCAACCGGCTCCATGCGGGCGACGTGGGCGCGGAGTTCGCCTTCGGTCTGCGCACCGCGGAGGAGGAGTTCGGCCATCACCGCCGCCTCGACCTTGTCCACCCCCAACCACTCGTAGAAGTAGTGCCGGTACTTGTCCACCCGGCCCAGGCCTTGGACGATGCCGGCGGCACCCAACTGGCGGAGCCGGTCCAGGGCCTGATCGACGTCCTCCGGGGCAAGCTGCATGACGGGGTAGCGATTGCTCTTCTGGTTGCAGCCTGCCACCAGCGCATTGAGCGTCATGGGGTAGGCATCAGGGGTGGTCTTGGCCTTTTCGACCAGCACCCCCAAGACCCGCCGCTCGACCGGCCCGATCGGTTGCCATCGCGGCCCAGCCGCCTGGCCTGCGCCTTCAAGCTCGCTCATGATGTTGCTCCCAGGGCGCGTGCTGGAGGCCCTCGGCCGTTGCCAGCCCGGCGGCCACCACCTCCAGCCGGCTATATTCATAATGCGCCGCTGCCCGCGGGAAAAGGGGCCGCGACAGGCGGGGGACGCGACAAAGCGCGTCTTTCCAGCTTTGGACGGCCACGCTCCGTCGTGGCCCGAGATGCGGTCGCAAACATGACGGAGGCCACGGGGGACGCGACAGAGCGCGTCCCTCCAGGTATGCCGATGGCCACCACGGCGCCGCGGGGTTACAATCGGCGGCCGCCCGAAGCCCAAGCCGGCCCAGGGGTCTTGCGCGTTTCTCTGCCACCCAAACGCGAGCAAACCGGAGTCGCGCGATGAAAGGCTGCCTTCGAGTTCGACAATGCATAACGATGCCAAGGGTCCTGGCGCTGATGCCAGCGGTCCTGGCGCTTGCGACAGGGCTTGCCCGGGCCGCCGAGGAAAAAGTTCCGGCCAAAGTCCGGCACGTGGACTTGGTGCATTTCTCGCACACGGACTACGGGTTTACGGACCACCCCGCGGTATGCCGCCAGTTGCAACAGCGGTACCTGGACATCGCCCTGGACGGCGTGCTGGCCACCCGCAACCATCCGCCGGAAGCCCGGCTGGCGTGGACCGCCGAAACCACCGTGGCCGTCCTCGACTGGTGGCAGGCGGCCTCGCCCGCCCGGCGCGAAGAATTCCTCCAAGCCGTGGATAGCGGCCAGTTGGAAATCACGGCACTGCCCTTGAACAACACGCCGTTTCTGGATGCGGCCCAGTGGCGGACCATGCTCCACTGGCTGCCGGAAGACTTGTGGCAGCGCCTGCGCCCCCGGGCGGCCGTGCAGAACGACGTCAACGGCATTCCCCGGGCCGGGGCCATGGCCCTGTTGGACCGCGGCATCCGGTATTTGATGTCGGGCATCAACGAGGACAGCGGCGGAGCGCCGTTTGCGCGGCCGATGGCCTTCTGGTGGAAGATGCCCGACGGCCGCAAGCTCTTCGTCTATCTGAACTACTCGTACCCCGTGGGCTACTGGTTCTTCGAGCCGGTGGAATGGCGCCGCGGGCCGGTGCCGCGGGCCGCCGATACCTGTTACCGCCTGCCCCGGCCCGGCGATTTCCTGGCCGCCGACGAGGCCTCGGTCCGCAAGGCGCACCGGCATCTGCTCGGCCGGCTTGCGGCCCTGGAGGCCCAGGGATTCTCCTATCCCACGCTGCTGTTGTCCATCACCAACCAATGGCGGATCGACAACGACCCGCCGCTCTTGTTCCTGCCCGATTTCGTGGCCACGTGGCACCGGCTGGGGCTGAAGCCCACGCTGCGGCTGACCACGGTCTCGGCCGCCATGCAACGCCTGGAGCAGGAAATCGGACCTGCGGCCCCCACCTACGAGGGCGAATGGACCGACTGGTGGGCCAACGGCACGGCCTCGGCCCCACGCGAAGTGGCCGCCAGCCGGCTGGCCAAACGGCTGCTTGCCGCGGCCGAGTCGCCCCTGTGGGGCCCTATGCCGGCCACGGCCCAGCAGCGGGCCGAGGCCCTTCGCAAAGACCTCTGCCTGTTCGACGAACATACTTGGGGCTCCAGCAACAGCGTGGCCCTGCCCTATAGCCTGGATTCGCTCGGGCAGTTCAACGAAAAGGCCCGCCTGGCATGGCGCCCCATGGCCGAGGCCGAATGGCTGCTGGCCCAACGGGTGCGGACCCGGCTGGTTGGCGACGGCGAGGGCCTGTTCGTGGCCAATCCCGCCCCGCTAGCCTGGAGCGGTTGGGTCCGCATGCCCGCCACCGCCCTGCGCGGGGCCTACCGATCGCTTGAAGACCCGGCCGCTGGCGCGCGCATTGCCCTGGAGTTCGAGCCGGGGTTGCGCCCCTTTACCCCGCCGGCCAGCCCGGCGGAAGTCAGCCCCGAAAACCCCGCCGCCACCTTCCCCGACCGCGCCCCGAGGCAGGTGGTCCGCTTCTGGATCGAAAACCTTCCGCCCCGGTCCATCCGCCGCCTGCGATTCTCCAAGGCGGAGGTGGCACAAGACGCCCAAGCCATCGAGCAGACGCCGGGCCCCGCGGTGGCTGTGGACGGCGACGGCTGGCCGGTCTCGGCCAAGTGGCAAGCAATGCCGCAACCATTGTTCACCGGTTTAGGCGACTTTCTATCGGTCTCGGTCAAGGGCTTTGCCCCCCGGTGGCGGGCCAGGGATATTTGGGGGGCTTCCGATGCCGATCGCCAGCGGCTCCGCAAAGAGCTTCTAGAGGAAGTGGCCGCCACGCCCGCCGGCAAGACCACCGTAGCCCATAACGCCCACACCGTGGTGTACACTCAAGCCCTTCGGCATCCCCGGTTGGCTTGGGCCACGCGCAGGCTGGAACTTTGGAAGCGTCGCCCCCTGGCCCGATTGGTGCTGCGATTCTACAGGAACCCGTCCGAGGCGCCGGAGGCCTTTTTTGCGACCTTCACCCTGCCGTGCCAGGGGACCATGCCGCGGACTTCATGCGGCGGCGTGCCTTTCGTCCCCTATCACGACCAATTGCCCGGCACCTGCCGCGATTACTTCGCTATCGACGCCTGGATCGACTACACGACACGCCAAGGATACTGGCTGTGGGTCAGCCGCGATGCGCCCCTGGTGACCTTTGGCAGCCAACAGGTGCTGGCCCGGCGCACCGCCCCGCCCGCAGAGACCCACCGGGTGCTGGCCATGCTCTATAACAACCTTTGGTACACGAACTTCGTGGGCGATAGCCCCGGCGTGATGGAGTTCCAGTTCGACATGGCCTGGCAGCCCCTAGCGGCGACGGCCCCGGCCGAGTTGGCCGAAACGCTCCTGGCCGAGCCGCCGGTGATGATCAACCCGGCACAGCCAGAGAGCCGAATCGTCATCGAGCGGCTATACAAACCCTAGACGCGTAGGGTGGGTGCCCCGCCCGGCGGAGGAAGCTGGAGGGACGCGCTCCGCCGCGTCCGCCCCCCTCCACCGCGTCCGGTGCATTTGCAATCGCATCCCCGGCCACGACCGAGCGTGGCCCTCCATAGCTGGAGGGACGCGCTCCGTCGCGTCCGCCGCGGTTACGATCCCATCTTGGCCGACACGCAACGCCTCGGCCACGACCGAGCGTGGCCCTCCAACGGAGCTTGGCGACCTTATTCGCCCAGGCTGCGGACGATGTCGCTGGGCAGCCTGCGCAAGGCGGCTTGGCCCAGTTCATTCTGGCTCCGCCGCCGTCCCACCGCGTGCCACGGGCTGATGCCTTGGAGTTCGGGCATGATTTCCAAGAGCTGCTCGATGAGCATCTGGGCCATCCGGCGGATGGGGGCCTGTTGGGCCCGATCGCGAATGGCCACCGCGGTCTTCATCAGCCGGACCATGCGGGCCCGCTTGAGCACAGGGGGCGAAAGGGGTTCGTCGGTTTCGACCAGCAGTTCGGCCAGGGGGACCTCCAGGGCCTTTTGCCAGGCGAGCAAGGTGCTCAGTGGCAGGTCGGTGGTGGGGTCTTCCTGGCGTTTGATGGTGGCCACATCGACGTGCAACCGCCGCGCCATGGTGCGGCGGGTCACGCCTTGGCGGCGGCGGACTTCCGCCAGCCGGTGCAAGGGGCGGCCTGCTGCCACCAGCGGAACCGCCCCGGCCGGCGTTACCGGCACTTCAGGGGTGATGCTGTCCAGAGAGTTCATACCATGTGCCTCCGCGTTCCCGGCCGGGCGCGAATCGGCCTGCCGGGAACCATCCCGCGCCGAACATAGAAAAGGGTGGACCGTAGCGCCAGCGGTCCGGCCGAGGCCCTGCCTGGACCGGTAGCGCCTTGACAATAAAGAGTCCTCTGCCGCCGGGGTTTCGCGATCCGAACGGTACCGGCCGAGTGCGCGGGATGAAGGGGAGATACTAAGAAAAGGGCGCTATGAACTCACAGGTGCGCCAACTCGACCGACCGCACGGGCCGAACACCCGCCGGTTTCAGCAGAAGCCTCCTGGATTCCGCAATTCCGCGAGGACCCTGTTCCGAAGCAGCCGGCTGCCCTTACGCCGATGCATACTCGCTCAGCCGACCCGTAAAGCCCGGCGTTTGGACCGGAAAACTGCCCAAACGCCAAGCCCCAATCAATGCTAACCGCCGGGTCCATGGCAGACAAGTAGGGGCCTTTGCTTTTTTGAGCGCAAATCTTCAGAAACGCGCTTCCATGCGCGTGTCCATGCCGCAGGGCGACGCCGCCTACTGGCCCCGGGCCAACTGCCGCAGCCGATCGAGGTAGTTGGGCCGATGGGGCCGGGCGCTAGAAGCAGCCTCGCTGGCCCGTTCCAGCGTGTCCGCCGTGCGCTGGCCTGCCGGGCCGACAAATAGCCTTCGTGCCATGCACGCCGCCCGATAGACGCCCGTGGGGGGATGGCGCCAGGCCACTTCGGTTTCCAGGAAGCGGTACCCGCCTGCCTGGAGGGCGGCGACCAGGGCCGAGCGCCCGCCCAGCGCGTGCCGCAAGCTCTCGAAAACCCGCCGAAAGCCGATCTGGTAGCCCCCCGCCAGCCCTGCGTCCCACTCCACCGCCGCGTCGCGTCGCGGCCACGCCAAGATCACCTCGTACCGATTCAGGGCACGCCACAGCCTGGGGAGTTCGTTCAGGCCCAAAACACAGTCCGCATCGGGGAAAAAGAGGATTTCGCCGCGGGACCGCTCAAGGGCGGTTAGCAGAGAGGCATGCCACCCGCGGGGGGTGGCGTGCCGTGTTACCCGCAGTTGCGGGTACTGGGCCATGAGTTCCAACGCCACTTCGATCGTGGCATCCGAGGAGGCGTCGTCCACCACCACGATTTCCGTTTGCGGAGTCAAGTCGGCGAGCACCTCCAGCCATTCCAGGATGGTATTCTGGAGGATTCCCTGGACATTGCGGAGTGGCATCAGGGCGGACAACACGCGGTGCACGGCGACTCCTTCGGGTGGGAGGGTTGGGCGCGGCGGCGGGCAGCCCGGGCCAAAGCGGTAGCCCAGCACGGGCGGTGGTCTGGGGCGCTGTTTTCCGTTGTCGGCCGGAAGGCCGCCTCCCGTGAACTCCCACCGCCAAAGGCGCGATTACGCGACGGGTTCCGCCCAAAGCAGTTGTTCTGGCCGGTGCAAATGCGCCGCCCGAGGGGCCTGCAACGATTCCCCACCGGGCACCGCGTGACCCGCCGGCCCAGAATTCTCCCTCCGCTTCACCGCCCTGCGCCCCAGACCTTCTGCAACAGGCGGAACATCTCCGGGGCGTGCTGCTTCAGCTCGGCCGCCACGAACGGATAGAAGTCGTTGGTGCCGAAGAAGGCCTCGGTCGATTCGGCGAAGTATTCCATGGGGTTCCGCGTGGCGTAGGCCCGCTGGGTCCGCCCGGAAATGTGCAGCACCGATTCGTACCCCTTCTTGTCCAGCATCCGCTGGTACAGGCTGCGGATTTCCGGGTTCTCGTAGCCGCCCAGGAACTGGTGGTGGTAGCCGTGGGCCAATTCGTGGAGCACCATCCACGGTTGCTGCCGCGTCCAGGAGAGGAAGTTTCGGGCGTTGGCCACCTCGACGCACCGGGCCTTGTCGGGGTTCATCCCGTGCGCCCGCAGCCACCCCGGGTCCGGATGATACGCCATGCAGGGGTGATGCGGCTCGGCCTCTTCCACCCAGATGCGGATCGTGCGGAGCTTGCCCAACGCCGGCTGCGGGACCTGCCGGCCAATCTGGTAGAGCTGGCGCCGCAACAAGGCCAGCGTCTGGTCGCAGAGCCCCGAGTGCTGGTCCACGAACCGCCGGTTGACCAGCACCTGCCAGCCTTCGATCTGCCGCACCTGGTACAGGTCGGTCGGGTCGTAGGCCGGCTGGACGCAGGGTGTTTCGGGCACGCCCGGCTTGTCCGGGGCGGCCGGTTTCTCGCCCCCCGCCAGTATCGCCAGCACAGCGAGCACGCCCAGCAGATCAGGCATAAGCATTCCCCGCAGCTATCGGCCAAAATACAGGTGCTACGGTCATCTCCGGCGCAACCCTCTTGCCCGGCAGGGGCCCCGTTGCCCCAGCTTGCCGCACTGGCAAAGGCGCAATTGGCCCGCCGGGCATACGGGCCGCCGGCCGCGGTGGGGCCGCCCTTGGAAGCTGGTGCTTCGGCACCGGGGCTAGGACGGTGCGCGCACGGCACCGCCCCGTTGCCCGGCGGGTTTGCGCCCAAACCGTGCTCACAGCGACAGGGTGAACTCCACCAAGTCGTCGATTTCCTGTTCGGTGAGTTTTTCCACTTCGCCGAACTTGCGGCCGTGCTTGCCCTCTTTGATGAGCTGCTTGATCGTGGTGTAGCGGCCGTCGTGGAGGTACGGGGCGGTCCGCCAGCACTCGATCAAGGTGGGGGTATCGAACTCGTTGCGGCGGTCATATTGGCCGCGGGATTCGACATCGTGCATCTGAAGGTCCGTGTACAGCGGGGCGGGATGGCACTTGGCGCAGCCGACGCGCTCACTGTTGAACAGCGCCTGGCCTCGCTTGGCCGACTCGCTGAGCTGCCCGTTGACCAGATACGGGCTGGGCACGGGCTGGAGCGACTTGAGGTATTCGTCGATCGCCTGGGCGTCCTCATCGGGCCGGACGGCGAACTGGATATGCGTGATGCCCGAGCGCACCGCCGCCTCCCCGGTGGGCCGCACCCCTTCCCACATGTTCGGCGGCGTCTTGTGGGCCAATAGCATGCTCCGGTTGTTCTTGGGCGTGCCGATGCCGTCGTTCATCAGATCCCAGTTCAGGCCATCCACGCGGGCATCCGGATGGCAACTGGCGCAGCTCTGCCAGTGCTGGAAGCAGAGGTCGGCATCATGGAAGAACATCTCGCCCCGGCGGACCTTGGTCAGCTCCACCGTGGGCCCCAGCGGGAAGATGGTTACCGGCTTTTCGGCCTTGGGCGAAAGGTCCACGGCGGCAAGCTGGTCGGTGAAGTACACGGCCACGTAGGCCTTCTGGCCGACGACAGCCAGGCCCCGGGGCCCATTGACGATCGGCCCTTCCGGCGCCGTGCCCCAGATGTTCATGGCCTGCAACCGCACCCGCTTGCGCAGGCCCACCAAAAACGCCAGATCGTTGGGCACATCGGCCTGGGTCAGCGACGAGTAGCTGCCGCGGTCGTCGTACGGCTTGGGGGTCTCGCCCGGTTTGAGTTCGGCCGGGATCTTCGCGAGCTTGTCGAACATGGCGGCCGCATCGATGACGCTCACCTCGTGCGTGCCGGCGTGGGCTACGCAGATCGTCTTGCCATCGGCGGTGATGCCGATGCCCCAGGGGTTGGCCGCCCCCAAGTCGATATCGTCCAACAGCACCGCGTTGGCCAGCTTCTTGCCGGCGATGTCCACGATAGTCATGGCGTTGGTGTTCATCCACCCCCGTTCGAGCTGGGTGGTGGGCATTTGGTAGCGGGCCAAGATGTGGGCCAAAAAGGCGTATTTGCCATCGGGCGACACGCACACCCCGCGCACGCTGGTCGAGCCGTTGAGCATGCGGATATGGGTCGCCTGGTTGCTGGCCGTATCGATCAAAGTCACCGAGGCCGCCACGTCGTACGAGTCGGCCCGGTCGTTGGGCAGGTGATTGGCCACCACCACCGTCTTGCCATCCGGCGTGATGGCCGCACAAATCGGCTCGCGAACCGCCGCCACCCGGGCGATCTCTTTCTTGGCCTCCAGATCGATGACCGACACGTTATTGTTGAAGCGGTTGCACACGTACAGGCGCTTGCCGTCGGGGGTGACGACCGGTGCGCCGGCGTAGTGGCCGGCGGCGATGGCCCCCTGGATCTGCCCGGAAGCCACATCCACGATGTGCGCGGTGCCCTGAGGGGCTGCACAGGTGACGTAGAGCTTGGCGCCGTCCGGGCTGAGGCACAAGCCGGTGGGCAAGGCCGGTAGCGAGATGGACCGGACCACCTTCCCCCCGGCCGCCTCCACGACCGCCACCTGGCGGGCATCGATCTGCAGCACAAACAGGGTCGCGCCGTCCTTCGAGGCCACCACCTCGCACGGGCCGAGATACTTGCCCGGCTCGGCCCAGGCCAGCGCGGGTGCCCAAGCGAGAGCAAGCACCCAAGCGATTCGGTACATCGCAGGCGTCATAGCGCGTCTCCTCAACCTCGTCGACTCTTGCGCAGCGTCACAACGGAACCTGCCGCTACAGGCGGGACTCCCCGGCGGGCACAAAGAGTATAAAAGCCGCCGCTAGCCTTGTCGACGCGCTGGACCAAAAAATCGGCCTGCCGCGGTGGATAACCACCCCCGCACGAGAAGGCCCCCCGCTCCCTATGCGCCCGCCCGCCAATCGGCCTTCGAAAAGGGCGTGCCTTGCTGGCCTGGCCTCGTGCGGCTACGGTAGGAAGGCGCACGGCCGAGCGGGCCCCACGCCCCGATCGGCCCGACTTCCCCACCGCAACAAAGGAGCAGCCGCCGTGAGCGCTACACGAACCGTCCGTTGGGGCGTCATCGGCCTGGGGTGGTTCGGCGAGGTGCACGCCGAGACCCTGGCCTCGATGCCGGGGATCGAACTGGCCGCCGTATGCACCCGCCGGCCCGACCGCTTGCAGCAGGTGGCCGACCGCTTCGGCGTCCCCCGCCGATACACCGATTACCGCCAGCTCCTGGCCGACCCGCAGGTCGAAGTCATCAGCATCGTCACCCACGTGGACGACCACGCGGCCATCGCCATCGACGCCCTCCAGGCCGACAAGCACGTGTTGCTCGAAAAACCCATGGCCCCCGACGTGGCCCAATGCGACGCCATCCTTGACGCCGCACGCCGCAGCCGCGGCCTGTTCATGGTGGGCCACATCTGCCGCTTCGATCCCCGGGTGGCCCTGGCCAAGCAGGCCATCGACGAAGGCCGCGTCGGACGCATCATCTCTATGCACGCCCGGCGCAACCTTTCCAAGGCCATCGGCCGGCAGGTGCTCGACAAAATCTCGGCCCTGTTGGGCGACGGCATCCACGATGCCGACCTGATGCTCTGGTTCAGCCGGGCGAATCCCGTCAGCGTGTACGCCCAGGAGGTCCATCCCGGAACCAACAAGTACCCCGATGCCGGGTTCGCCATGTTTCGGCTGGACAGCGGGGCCGTCGGCGTGGTCGAATCGGTCTGGCACCTGCCCGAAACCACCCCCTACCAGATCGACGCCCGCATGGAGGTCCTGGGCACCGAGGGCGCCATCTATATCAATTGCGGCGAAGCGGGGCTGGAGATTCACGACGCCCACGGCCCACGGATGCCGGATACGCTGTACTGGCCCAAACCCTTCGGCCAGCGGTTCGGCGTGCTGCGGGCCGAACTCCGGTACTTCGCCCAATGCGTGATCGAAGGCCGCCCGCCCGACCGCATCACCCCCGAAGAATCCCGGGCCGCGGTGGCCCTGATGGCAGCGGCGGGCCAATCGGCCCGCACCGGCGAGGTCGTGCCCCTTGCCCGCTGACCGCGTGCCCCCCGCCGGCCGCCCCATTTGGGCTTCTCGAATCCAGAAGGAAATCGCCATGTCCCCATCCAGGTGCAACGTGCCCTTGCCCGGGGCCCGCCGAAGGCTAGCGGTGCTGTGGGCCGTGGTGTGGCTTTCGGCCGCCGCCGCGGTGCCCGGCGCGGTCTGGGAGGCCCCGGCCCGGTACCGGGCAGGCCATCCGGTACGCCCCGCCCCCGACGGCGCCGTGTACTGCGAGGCCGAAGAGTTCGCCGTCCTTCGCCCCGGCTGGGAGCCCCGCCGCTGGGGCGACAACTATTACGCAGGCACCTTCGCAAACTGCTTCCTCTCGCGCAAGGCCTTCCTGGCCGCCCCGGAAGAGGGCCCCGAAACCGAGGCGTCGATCGCGGTGCAGGTGGCCCAGCCCGGCCGGTACCTGGTGCTCGTCCGCTACGAGGCCCCCTACCGGTTCGAGGCCCAGTTCCGTGTTCGCATCGAGCAGGGCGGCCACGTGCGGCTCGACCGGGTGTATGGCGCCCGCCAGAACCTGAAAATCTGGCCCTTCGGCAAGCGCCTCCAGACCGAGGTGGCCTGGCCCTGGGGAGCCACCGAAAACATCGTCTGGGAAGGGCACGACGCCTGGGCCGAACTGGAACCCGGACCCGCCCGAATTACCCTCGTCGCCAGCAAGCAGCCCGCCCCAGCAGCCCGGCGCCACGTCGATCTGGTGATGCTCACCCGCGACGCCGCCGACGTGCAACGTCGCCTCGAAAAAGAAAACTACCTCCCCCTGGACGGCCTGCTGACCCAAGCCGGCGATGTGTGGGCCCGGCTGGTCAATTTGCCCGGCGGCTCGGCCATGAAACTCGTCATTCCCCCCGGCACCGAACACTCGCCCTACTGGGTCCACCTGCGCCGCTGGAAGCCCATCGAGCTATCGGCCGCCCCCGGCCAGACCACCGCCTGGACCCAGGTGGGAAGCCTTCTGGACGCCTTGAACGACGGCCAATGGAACCTCCGCGCCGAGCCGGCGACCCCGGGCCAGCCGCTGCACTACCGCGTCGAGTTCGGCACGCAAGGGCCTTCCGGCGCGATCGAAAAGTTCGCCGAGTTCGAAAGCCGCCAGCCACGCCTGCCCCTGGTGTACCATGCCGATACCCGCTACACCCGGCGTCTTGGCACCCAGGAACAAGTGCTACTGGACCTGCTGGCCTATCTCAAGCAGCTTCCGGCGGGAAAGCCCCCTGCCCGGATTCCCGTCTACGGTTACACCTTCGACCCAGGGCTGGGCCCCGCCTACGACGCCGCGGTGCGGGAGTTCCAGGCCCTGTTTGGGCTGCGCTCCACACGCCCGGATGCCTCGCCCGGAGCCCTGGTAAGCTATGTGGATTGGCGCGGCCAAAGCCCCGAGCAACTCGATGAGACCTGCCGCAAACTTTCGGAACCACAGCGCCAAGCCATCGAGGTCGTCAGCCTGGGCGACGAGATCACTTTGCCGGCCCCAGAAGGCACAGCCGCCACCGAGGGCTTCGTGGCATTCCTCAAAGCCCAAGGACTGTCGGCCGAGGAAGTGGACCCGGCCAGCGGCGGCGACTGGTCTAAAATCGCTTACTCTCCCGACGCCACGCTGCGGCAGTCGAAGCCGGCCCTATTCTATTGGTCCCAGCGCTACCGCCATGCCTACGGCATCCAAACCATGAAACGGCACACCGACGTCCTCCGCCGGTGGTTGCCCCGGGCGGGTATCGGCGCGAACTTCTCGCCGCAGCATGGCCATGCCGGCCGGTTCTACCTGGGCGAAGTCTTCCAGTGGGTCCACTGCTTCCGCCAAGAGGGATTGACCCTGCCCTGGAGCGAGGACTACGTGTGGTGCGTCCCGGTGGGAAGCCCCCAGATGAACGGCCTGTGCCTGGACCTGTTGCGCGCCGGCCTGCGCGGCACACCCCACCGCAAAATCCTCTACTACGTCATGCCGCACGCCCCGGGCAATACGCCGGCCGCCTGGCGCAGGATGTTCCACCAGGCCCTGGGCCACGGGATGAAAATCGTCGATCTGTTCGAGTTTCGCCCGGTTCAGGCCGCCTACACCGAAAACCACGTCTCCGACCCCGCCATGTACGCCATGGTGCTCCGCACCCTGCGCGAACTGGCGCAATACGAAGACATCGCCGAGGCCAGCCAGCCCGAACCGGCCCACGTGGGCCTGTGGTTCAGCGAGACCTCGGACATCTGGGATGATACGGCCGGCTCGTTCGGCGCCGCCAAGCGGGCGCTTTACGTCGCCATCCTCCACCAGCAGCTTCCGGTCGATGTGCTCGTCGATCAGGACGCGCTGGACGGCACGCTGGACCGCTACCAGGTGCTATATCTTGCCGATCGGCACGTCAGCCGGGCAGCCTCGGCCCGCATCGCCGCCTGGGTCGAGCGTGGAGGCCGGCTGCTGGCCACCGCCGGGGCCGGAATGTTCGACGAATACGACCGCCCCAACACCGTGCTCCGATCGCTCTTGGGCGCCCAGCTCCGCGAACTGGTCGCCCCCCAGGAAAACGCCGTTTTATTCATCAAGCAGGACCTGCCCTTTGTCCGGCCGCTGGAGACCGTGACCTGGGCCGGCGCACGCCTGCCCGTGTTCGGGGCCTTCGGCCGAGGTTCGGCCGGTAGCGATGCCACCGTCGAAGCGACCTTTTCCGATGGTTCGCCGGCCGTGGTCGCGCGCAACGCTGGCCGGGGCCAAACCCGGTATTGCAGCTTCCTGCCCGGATTGACCTACTTTCGCCCGGCGATTCCACCCCGGCCGCTGGACCGAGGCGCCCGGGACGATTCCATGGGCCACCTGCTGCCAAACCAGTTCGACCAGGCGGCCGGCCGGCTGATCGGCTCCGTGGCCCAGGACGTCCCCCGGCTCGTGCAGTGCAGCCAGCCGCTGGTCGAGGCTAACCTCCTGCGCGGGCCGGCCGGGTCGGCCATCGTGCTGACCAACTGGAGCGGCAAGCCGGCCCGCGGCCTCCGCGTGGCCCTGCGAACCCCCATCGGCTGGCAAAAGGCCGTGCTCGCAAGCGGCGGCCCCCTGGCCGTGGCGCGCGATGCCCAAGGGGCAACCTTCACCCTGGACCTCGACACCGCCGACGTCCTCGTCCTGAAAACGGGAACGTAGCTCGTTTCTGGGGGCCACCGGGAAGGTACGTCCCCGGTGCGGCACTCCGCAGCGGGCCCCCCGGCTACGGCTGTCCGAGCTGGGCTGTCTGATCACTGACCTCCAATTTTGACAACCCGACGCGTATCGTGCGGACTGTCGCCGTCGGGGTCGCGCCACTCGCGTCAGGCAAAACGTCCCACGTAACCTCGATTACAAGCTCGGGCATCCCTCCCGCCGATTCGGCCCGCGCGCTCCATGCCATCCGATGGCCTTTTCCGAACACGGAGCCGCTCGTGCGACCTTCAATGCGAAACATGCCATCGCTCAGCTTACGCAGTTGCATCTTACCCTCCTTTCTAACAAACGTGAAACTGTCGCCGCAGGACACACGGTTCCTGCATACGCCAGACCCTAATCCCAGGTTGCCAACTTCTCATCCGCCGCGCGTTTTTCCATAGCCGGCCGGACCTCGCGCGGGTGAATCCGGCAGAATCTCCCAACCGCGGACGGAGTCGTTTTCGCCGGGCACCCACGACCTCAGCTCGCGGTGCCCCCCCTCGCCGCCGCGCGGCTAGGCCTTTCCAAAGTCGAATCCCTTATCCTTCCATACAACCTTGGACCGTCCAATCCGTATCCTGCGCCTAAGTTCCGAAAAACCACCGCGACCCGGACCGGCCAAATCGGTCCACCTCACATTCAGCAAGATCTTCGGCCCATCAACAGCCGCCGACACCACCAGCACGCTCCATTCCATAAGCGTCAGTGCACCGTTTTCCGGGTCCTTGACAACGACGAAACCGGCCCGGGTACCGTCGACGCCAAACACATTCTCGTTCTCGGGGTCAAACCAACGCTTCATCTACTAGCCTCCAATGGCCGCGCATTGTTACATGGCCCGCCGCACCCGGCGCGGGCGAGTACGGCAGCCAAACCTTCCGCCGACTGTGCCAGCGACACCGCCGGACCCGCGTGCACCGCCGCACGCGCCTCAGGCACGAACCGAAGCGCACCAGCTCCCGAATCGCGCCCCGAAACCACCGAGGCTGCGCCGGCCAAAACGGCGGGCGGCGCTGGTGGCCCTTAATAAACACCCACCTCGGCGCGCCGCACGACCAATTATAATCGCCGGCTAACAGCCGTCAAGCCCTGGAGGCGGGCAGCCGGGGAGGGCAGCGGCGCATATAAGTTAGCGCGACAAATTATCGCCCGCTGCGCAAAAAAGCGCAATGCCACCAGCTATTTTCAAAATGCGTGCGTTTGAGCAGAATTTCCACAAATAATCGCCGATCAAACGCAAAAAACTGCATTAACGCTGGCGCCAAAAATAAAGATTATAAATGCTAATGTAAGACAATATCTTATTGAAAAAGAAATAGCGCGGTGTGAAATCGCAACGGGGACGTAGCTCGTTTTTTGGCGCGACGGCCGGACTGGCCGGGGTGCGGGCCGAAGTGGCAGTGCCGGCCGCACCGGGGGCTGACGCCCCCGGCTCGGGGCCCGGACCGCGCGCAGAGCCGCGACCGCAGCGGGCCGGCCTTTCTGGGGCGAAAAGCGCCGTGCTGGCCAGGCCTGGGCGTCAGCCCGGGGTGGGGTTAGAGCGCATCCGGAGTGCTTGGCCCCACCGGGGGCTGACGCCTTCGGCTCGTGGGTTTCGGCTCCAGCGTGCTGCCGGCCACACCGGGGGCTTACGCCCCCGGCTCGAGGTCGACGGCCCCGGCTCGGGGGCGAAAGGCGGCCGAGGCGAAGGCCCGGCGCTCTTGGCGTAACTCTTTGCCACAAAACGACTAGTGACAACCGCTCATTCCCGGCGGGGCGAACCTGCCGGCTCGCTGTTGGTCCGGGCGCCCGGCGGGTTCTGGCGGTCGTGTCGCTGGGATCCAAAAACGGTTGACCGTTGCGCCTACGGGGCTTAGAGTAACACTCTAGGTAGCCACTGGGCGAGGAACCGTCGGGCGAGACGGCGGACATGCTGGCCAAACGTGTGATTCCCTGCCTCGACGTCGATCGGGGGCGCGTCGTCAAAGGGACGAACTTTCTCAACTTGCGGGACGCCGGGGACCCCGTCGAGGTGGCCGCGCGATACGAGGAAGAGGGGGCCGATGAGCTGGTCTTCCTCGATATCACCGCCAGCCACGAGGGGCGAGACATCATGCTGGATGTGGTCCGCCGCACGGCCGAGATGGTTTTCATGCCACTAACGGTCGGTGGCGGCATCCGCACGTTGGAGGATATCCGGGCGCTGCTCAATGCGGGGGCGGACAAGGTATCGATCAACTCGGCCGCCTGCCGCAACCCCGAGTTCGTCTCGCAGGCGGCCCGGCGGTTCGGCAGCCAGTGCATCGTGGTCAATATCGACCCCAAGCGGGTCAGGCGCGACGGCCGGGAGTTTTGGGAGGTGCACATCCATGGGGGCCGGATCGGCACGGGGCTGGAGGCCGTGGCCTGGGCGCGGCAGGTGGAGCGCCTGGGGGCCGGCGAGATCGTGCTGACCTCGATGGATGCCGATGGGACTCGGGACGGCTACGACCTGGAGATGACGCGGGCGGTCAGCCAAGCGGTTTCCATTCCCGTTGTGGCCAGCGGGGGGGCGGGTTGTCCCGACCATCTGGCAGACGCTATTCTCTTGGGGGGCGCGGACGCGGCGTTGGCGGCCAGCATTTTCCATTACGGCCACTACACCATCCGGCAGACCAAGCGGGTGATGCAAGCCCGGGGGGTACCCGTGCGCTTGTAGGCGCCTGGCCGGCCCCCGGGGGGCAAACCGATCCGGCGTATCGAAGCGTACAACGGTTGACATCCATGGGTTGTGAACAGCCTGGCGGCGGGGGCGGCCAGTCGCCCGCTGCCGCTGGCGAGAAGATTGCATAGAGGGGACGAGAATGGCCATCTCGGCGAACGGACAGACGGTAGTCAAAAGCAAGGACCTGGAGATCGACCGGTACTTTCGGGCCTTGGTGAAGCTGGAGGGGAGCGACCTGCATCTGAAGGTAGGCCGGCCTCCCCATGTGCGCATCCGGGGGGAGTTGCGCCCGCTGAACCGCCCTCCGAACGAAGAAGAAGAAATGTCGCGCATGCTGTTTGCGCTGATGGACGCCGACCCGCGGCTGGCCCCCCGGCGCCGGGAGATCTTCGAGCGCGACGGCGGGGTGGATTTCGCCCACTTCATCGATGTCGATGGCCGCACCTGGCGGTTCCGCGTCAATATCCTCCAGCAGATGGGCTATATGGGCCTGGTGGCACGGCGGGTGAACAACCAGATTCCCGACTTCGCGGGGTTGCACCTGCCGCCCATCCTGGAGGAATTGTGCAAGTACGATCAGGGGATGATCCTGCTGGCGGGGGTGACGGGCTCGGGCAAGAGCACCACCATCGCTTCGATGCTCGACTGGATCAACCACCACGAGGCGTGCCACATCCTCACGCTGGAGGACCCGATCGAGTACACGTTCACCGACGACAAGTCGCTGATCAACCAGCGCGAGATCGGGCAGGATGTGCGGGATTTCATGGTGGGCATGAAGCACGCGGTGCGCGAAGACCCGGACATCATCCTGGTGGGCGAGATGCGCGACCGGGAGACGTTCGACACCGCCATCCAGGCTGCCGAGACCGGGCACCTGGTGTTCGGCACCATCCACGCTTCGTCGGCCCCGAGCACCATCGGGCGCATTCTGGACCTGTTCCCCGCCGACTTGCATCAGGCCATCCGCAGCGCGATCGCCTTCAACATGAAGGCCATCATCGCCCAGAAGCTGCTGCCTTCGATCAAGCCGGGGGTGGCCCGGGTGCCCACCTGCGAGATCATGATCTTCAATCCCACGGTCAAGAAGCTGATTCTGGAAGGGCAGGATGAGAAGCTGGCCGACGCCATCCGCATCTCCGCCCACGAGGGGATGCAGGACTTCACCATGAGTTTGAAACAACTGGTCGAGGACCGTTTGATCGACCGGGCCACGGCGTTCGAAGTGGCGCCGAACCCCGAGGCCTTGAAGATGGCGCTGAAGGGCATCCAGGTCAAAGAATCCGGGATTCTATGATGCGACGCTTGCTCTTGGTGCTGGCCGTATTCCTGCTCGTTTGCCTGGCCGGAACCGCTGAGGCCTGGGCGCAAGAGGCTTCGGGGAGCTGGCGCGGCCCGGGATTCTATCTGAGCTGGCTGAAGCTCTTGGGATATTGCGTCTTCTTTCTGCTGTGGGTGTACACCACCGACTGGCTCAGCCGCGACGCGGTGGAACTGGAACTCGAATACCTCCGCTGGAACCCCATTGCCTTTGGGGTGTTCGTCGGGGCGTGGGTGGTATCGTGGATCATCCCCATTTTCTGGATCGGCCTGCCGCTGGTGGCCCTGGCCTGGGCCGTGCCGCTGGGCGTGTATGTCGTGCACCGGAACGGCCGGGTCGAAGAGCACCAGAAGGTCCTCACCCGCGAGCACCTGCGGTACTGGGCCGCCGGAAAACTCAACAAATTGGGGTTCAAGATCCAGGCCGAGGCCCCGGACCCGCACGAGGTGGGGGCACCGGTGATCCTCAACGCGCGGGGCAGCGGGGGGACGGAGCGGGACGAGGCGGCCCGGTACCTTCTGGCCCGGCAGTCGCCCGGGCTGTTGGCCGCCCGGCAGATCGTCGCCGATGGGCTCAATCATCGGGCCGATGCCATCATGCTGGACTTCTCGCAGACGGGGGTGGCCATCCGCTACCTGGTCGATGGCGTCTGGCACGCCGGCGCCCCGATGGAGCGCGAGGCGGGCGATCCGGCCCTGGAAGCCTTGAAAATCCTCTGCGGGCTGAACCCGCTGGACCGGCAGAGCCGGCAGGAGGGGCGGTTCGGCATCGACTATTTCGTGCTCAAGCAGGCGGTCTTCGACCGCATGGAACGGCACAAGCAGAAGCTTCGGGAAAAGCTCACTGCCGACTTCACCCGCCAGTTCAGCCGCGAGATGACCCGGCAGGCGGTGGAAAGCGCGGTGCCCGGCCAGTTGCCCGCCCAGATCAACCAGGCCGAATTGGACATGCGGGTCAAGGCCGCGGTCGAGCAGGAAATCCGGCTGAAGTTCGCCTCGGCCGTGGGCCCCCACACGCCCATCGACAAGAACCAGGTCGGCAAATTGCCGTACACCGACCGCCCCAATCCGGTAACGTCCTTGGAGCCGGTCAAGGCCACAGCCACGCTGGCCACCGTGGGCACGCCCACCGGCGAGCGGGCGCTGATCCAGTTCGAGGGCAAGAAGGCCCGCTTCCCCTCCATCGAATCGCTGGGCATGCGGCAGAAGATGCAGGAGGACCTCAAGGCGATCCTGGGCCGCGATGCCGGACTGGTGCTCTTTTCGGCCTTGCCCGGCCAGGGGCTGCGGACCACCGTCACCGTGGTGCTGCGGGCCATGGACCGCTACACCCGCGAGTTCGCCGCGGTCGAGGAAGAGACGAACCGCTACGAGGCCATCGAAAACATCCCGGTCACCACCTATAAGGCGGCGGCCGGCGAGTCGCCGCTGACGGTGTTCCCCGGCTTGTTCCACAAAGAGCCTGCCGTGGTGGTGGTGCGGGACCTGGTCAACGGCGAGACGGTCAACCGCATCCTGGAGGAGATCGGCACGCGGGGCCGGCTGTTCGTCAGCTCGATCCGCGCCGTGGATGCCGTGGACGCCATCTACCGCGTGCTGGCCATGAAGGTGCTGCCCAGCGACCTGGCCCGGCATCTCACAGCCGTCGTCAGCCAGCGCCTGGTCCGGAAACTGTGCGAGCACTGCAAGGAGCCGTACGCCCCGCCCCAGCAGACCTTGGCCCAACTGGGCATTCCGCCGGGCCGGGTGCAGGCGTTTTACCGGCCGCACCAGCCCACCGAGCAGGAAGAACCTTGCCCGGTATGCGCCGGCATCGGCTATCTGGGGCGGACGGCGGTGTTCGAGCTGTTGGTGCTCGACGATACGATGCGCAAGGCGCTGGCCAGCGGTGCCAAACCCGACGCCTTTCGCCAGGTGGCCCGCAAGGCCGGCTTCCGCAGCCTCCAGGAGGAAGGCATCGTGCTGGTGGCCAAAGGGGTAACTTCGCTCCAGGAACTCATTCGCGCCATGAAACAGCAATGAGCCGCCGGCGCTGGCCGGGGCCGCGGGCCGGCACCGCCCGAGTATAAGGCGTTCCGGCACGCGGCGGCCCGGGACCGCCACGGCCCGCAGCCCACCGACAATCACCCTCGAAGGTCCTGTTGCCATGAGTTTCGTTTTTCCCCTACTGTTGATCGTCATCGTGGTGGCGTGCCTCGGGTTCCTGTATTCCGAAGGAATGTGGAGCAACGGGGTGCGGTTCATCAACGTGGTGCTGGCCGCCCTTTTGGCCACCAATTTCTGGGAGCCTTTGGCCAGCCTGGCCGAAAGCAAGATCCATTCCAAGTTCACCTTTTTCTGGGACTATCTGGCCCTGTGGGGCTTGTTCGCCCTGTTCATGGTGATCTTGCAGCTTGCCACCCGGCAGCTCTCCGAAGTCAAGGTGCGGTTCTTGAAGATCGTCGATCAGATCGGCGGCAGCGCGTTTGCCGTGGCCATCGGCTATGTGATGATCTGCTTTGCCACGATGAGCATCCATCTGGCCCCGCTGGGGCCCACGGCCTTCTTCGACGGTTTCGATCCGGAAAAGGCCTCGCTGGTGGGCCTCTATCCGGACCGCCAGTGGCTGGCCTTCATGGAATGGCTGTCCAAGGGGCCGTACGCCACCTCGCCCCCGCGGGTTTTCGACCCGGAACATCGTTTCATCCCCAAGTACCGCGAGCGGCGGGCCAAGTTCGACCAGTACCGCACCGAAAAAGG
>JBBIQF010000082.1:0-2010 GCA_037442445.1 Planctomycetaceae bacterium | reverse complement strand
AGGTCTGTTACGATCTGACCTCCAAGCTCCACTCGCACGTGGGCTACTCGATCGACGACCCCATCGATGCGGACGTCACGTGCGGGCGGATATACAACGCCTTCATCTTCGCGAACCCGTCGTACGACCTGACGCAGCGGTTCCTGGCCGGCATCGAAGTCAGCTCGTGGAAGACCCTGTGGAGGAGGCAGCCCGCGGGCGATTCGGTGCACTTGGACTTCGTGGCCAAGTACAGCTTTTGATGCCCGATCACCCCGCCGCTAGGAGTTCCTCGGCCCGCTGGCGGTCGGCCTCGGCTTCGGCCGGCTGCCCCAGCCGCTGGTACGCCAGCGCCCGGTTCATATAGGCCGCCGCGAAGCGGGGACGGAGCCGAATGGTTTGCGTCAGGTCGGCCAGGGCCTTCTCGAACTGCTGGAGCACCAACAGCACCAACCCCCGGTTATAGAGGGCGCTGGCGTAGTTGGGGTCCAGCCGGATGGCTTCGGTATAGTCGGCCAGCGCCGCCTCCAGATCGCCCCGCCGGGTGTGGACGATGCCCCGGTGGCAATAGGCGCAGGGGTCGTCCGGCCGGAGGCGGAGCGCCTCGGTCAGGTCGGCCAGGGCCTGTTCCAACTCGCCCCGCTGGCTGTGGACCAATCCGCGGTGGAACCAGGCCTGGGAGGTGTCGGGTTTCAAGCGCAGGGCTTCGTTGAAATCGGCCAGGGCTTCTTCCAGGCGCCCTTGGCCCGCCTGAACGATGCCCCGGGCCACCCGGGCTTCGACATTCTTAGGCTCCAGGCGGATCGCTTCGTTGAAGTCGGCCAGGGCCTCGTCGAACGCCTGCTTCTTGGAGCGCGCGATGCCCCGGCTACAGTAGGCCTTGCCGTTGCGCGGATTGCGGCGAATGGCCTCGCTATAGTCGGCGATGGCCTCGTCGAAGCGTTCCAGGCGAAAG
The DNA here is from genome assembly GCA_037442445.1 of Planctomycetaceae bacterium. GTDB lineage: Bacteria > Planctomycetota > Planctomycetia > Pirellulales > Thermoguttaceae > JANLFZ01. Next base: position 1,076 of record JBBIQF010000082.1, on the reverse strand, counting down.
TAGACGATGGCCCGGTTGGCATAGGCCTTGGCGTCGTCCGGTTCGAGTTCGATAACCCGGCTGTAGCCGGCGATCGCCTCGTCGTAGCGCTTCTGGTTCTCGCACAGGTTGGCCCGGTTGCCCAGGGCTTTGACGTGTTCGGGGTCCAGGGCGATGGCGGCTTCGTAGTCGTTCATGGCCGCCTCGAGTTGGCCGCGGACCGCGTACACCAGGCCCCGCGACACGTAGGGCTCCGGGTCGCCGGGGGCCAGGCGGATGGCCTCGGTGTAATCGCGGAGGGCTTCGTCCAGTTGCCCCATCTTGAAATAGGCCAGGCCGCGGTTGTAATACGCCGCCGCATACTCCGGGTCCAGGCCGATGGCCTCGCTGAAATCGGCGATGGCCTGCTTGCGGTCCCCCTTCTTGGCATGGGCCGAACCGCGATTGTAATACGCCACCGCTTCCTTCGGGCTGAATTGGAGCACCCGGTTGTAATCGGCGATGGCCAGGTCGTGCTGCCCCTTGGCTTCGTAAGCGTTGCCCCGGCCGTAGTACGCCTCGGCATACTTCGGATTCAGCCGAATAGCCTCGCTGAAGGCGTTGATGGCCTGGTCGTAATCGCCCCGTTGCTGGCAGGCCAGCCCCCGCTGAAACACATCGAGTTCGTTGAACATCAGACGTCGATCTCCCGATATTCCGCGCCCAGGTTGGGGGCCTCGATCGGTTCGGGCTGCCGGCCGTTGTGGAAGAAGGTGCGGTTGGGGCCCGCCTGCTTGGCCGCCCGCAGCGTCTCCTCCAGCCGGGCGAACAGCTCTTCGACCGCTTCGTTCGCCTGGACCTCGGCCAGCGCGCCGCAGGCGGTGACGCGGATCTCCTGCCCCTCATGGCGGAAGGTGATCCGCGCCAGCGACTGCCGGATGCGCTCCGCCGTCTTGGTCGCCGCCCGCGGCCCGCTATCGACCAGCATCACGAAGAACCGCTGGCCGGCATACCGGGCCGGCAGGTCCGCCTCGCCGATGAGTTTCTGGATGAGTTCGGCCGTGTGCACCAAAATGCGGTCGCCCACGAGCGAGCCGTACTGCTCGTTGATCCGGCCA
>JBBIQF010000081.1:304-2020 GCA_037442445.1 Planctomycetaceae bacterium | reverse complement strand
ATCACCCAGGCCACGTTCAGCGCGAGGTTGCGGACCGTGGCCATCCCCTCGGTATCTTCTTTGACCCGGCCTTTTTCCAGGCCGAAGGCGATGTTCCAGTACGTCGATCCCGGTACGATCATCTCGTTGATCAGAAAGAAGTAATTGATCTGGGCGAAGGTGAAGTTATGGCCGGCCCGGCGGGCGACCACGATGGCGGCCCCCACTTTGCGCCGCAGGAAGTTCTGTTTCATGCGGGCGACATAGCCCACGCGGTCCAACAGGGCCATGGTCTGGGGCGTGGCCGAGCCGAAGTACACCGGCGAACCCACCAGAATCCCGTCGGCGTTCTGGAACCGCTCGATCATGCCCTCGAAGGCGGGGTCTTCTTGAACGCACCGGAAGCCTTCGGCCGTGGCACAGCCCCGGCAGGCCATGCACGGCCGGATGGGCCGATCGGCCAGAGAAAGAAACTCGGTTTCCAGCCCCTGCTCTGCCAGGACATCCAGCGCGGTTTGCACGAGGATATCGGTGTTGCCGCCGCGCCGCGGGCTGCCCGATATGCCAAGGACTCGCATAGGTCACCTCCCGGGTTGCATCGTCGCAGAATACCGTTGGGTGCAAGATACTGTGGAAGGCGCACGGTGGGAATGGCCCCGGAGTGCCGCCGTCTCGTCCCTTGTGGTGCAGCCGTCTCGGCTGCCTGTGCTTCAGCCGTCCCGGCTGCCTCTGGGTGGGCAAGAGGCCCGCGCGCCCCTCCGTGCTCGGCCGCAGAATTCTCCCCATCCGTTTACGACGGCGTGCCGATGAGGATGCCGGCGATGGTGGCGGTCATCAAGGTGGCCAAAGCGCCGCCGACCATGGCCCGCAGGCCGTAGCGGGCGAACACTTCGCGGCGGGAAGGCACCAGTCCTCCTACGCCGCCAATCTGCACCGCCACCGAGCCGAAGTTGGCAAACCCGCACAGGGCATACGTGGCGATGATGGTCGAGCGGGGCGACAGTTGCTCGCGGAGGGCCTGAAGGTCGCTGTAAGCCAAGAACTCGTTGAGCACGATCTTCTTGCCCAGCAGCATGCCTACCAGCGGGGCGTCTTTCCATTCGACGCCCAGCACCCACGCCAGCGGGGCGCACACCCAGCCCAGCATCCTTTCGAGCGACAGCGGGGCGCCGGCCACGGCAGGCAACAGGCTCAGGCCCCAGTTCAAAGCGTGGACCAAAGCCACGAAGGCGATGAGCATGGCCGCCACGTTGAGGGCCAAGCGCAACCCCTCGGAAGCCCCGCGGCAGGCGGCATCCAGCACGTTCACATCGGTCCGGGGCACCTCGATCCGCACCGTGCCTTTGGTGAGCGAGGTCTCGGTCTCGGGCACCATGATCTTGGCGATGACCAGCGAGGCGGGTGCGGCCATCAGCGAGGCGGCCAAGAGGTGCCCCGCGTCGATCCCCATGCCCACATACGCCGCCATCACGCCGCCGGCCACGGTGCCCATGCCCGCGGTCATCATGGCCATGATCTCCGAGCGGGTCATGCTCTCCAGGTAGGGGCGGATCACCAAAGGCGATTCGGTCATCCCCACGAACACCTCGCTGGCCGCCGCCAGCGATTCCGTGCCCGAGGTATCCATCACCCGCACCATCACCCACGCCATCGCCCGCACCACCCATTGCATGATCCCCAGGTGGAAGAGCACGGCCATGACCGTCGAAACGAAGCTGATGGTCGGCAGCACCTTGA
>JBBIQF010000081.1:0-284 GCA_037442445.1 Planctomycetaceae bacterium | reverse complement strand
TAGGTTTCCGGGAACTTGGGATCGCCCGAGCCAAAGACGAACTCGGCGCCGGCATCCGAGAACTCGACCAGGCGGGTGATGAACTGCCGGGCGGCCTGGAACACGCGCTGCCCCGGCGCGGTCCAAAGCAGGGCCATCGCCAGAAGCAGTTGCAACACCAGGCCGCTGGCAATGAGCCGCCAGTTCATGGCCCGGCGATTCTCGGACAACAGCCAGGCCAGAAGCATCACCACCACCAGACCGACGAGACTGACCAGGCGCTCCATGGGCAGACGCTTGCGGGG
>JBBIQF010000080.1:1765-2023 GCA_037442445.1 Planctomycetaceae bacterium | reverse complement strand
CGGCGGCATTGTGGGGGCGGGGGGGGCCCGGGACGCCGCGATGCGCGGCCTGCGGATCGGGCTGGTCGAACAGCACGATTTCGCCTTCGGCACCAGTAGCCGATCCAGTCGCTTGCTGCACGGCGGCTTGCGCTACCTGGCGCAGGGGCGGATTCGGCTGGTGTACCAGACCAGCCGCGAGAAGCGGCTTCTCCACCAGCTTGCTCCCCATTTGGCCCAGCCGCTGGCCTTCGTTTTCCCTGCCTACCGGGGGAGCGG
>JBBIQF010000080.1:0-1732 GCA_037442445.1 Planctomycetaceae bacterium | reverse complement strand
CGACGCGCTGTGCGGGGGGCAGAACCTGGGGCCTTCACAGGCGATGACCGCGGCCGAGGGGCGGGCGCATCTGCCCGGGCTGGAACCCAAGGGGCTTTACGGGGCGGTGCGGTATTTCGACGGCCTGACGAGCGACGCCCGGCTGGTGCTCGATACCTTGCGATCGGCGGCCACGCACGGGGCGGCGGTGCTCAACTACACGCGATGCCACGAAGCGGTCCGCGATGGCGGCGTGTGGCGGTGTGGGCTGGTTGACGAAATCGGCGGCGGGGAACTCGTGGCCCGGGCCCACGTGGTGGTCAACGCCACCGGGCCTTGGGCATCGTCGTTCCCGGCCAGCCGGCTGCGACTGCGCCTGACCAAGGGGATTCATCTGGTGGTAGCCCGGGACCGGCTGCCGGTGCCCGATGCCGTGGTCATGACCGACCAGCGGCGGATCCTGTTCGCCATCCCCTGGGGCCGGCGGGTGATTCTGGGCACGACCGACACGGATTATGAAGGCCCCATCGAGGCGGTGCGCCCGGAGCGGGAAGACATCGACTATGTTCTGGCCGTGGCCAACCGGACCTTCCCCGCGCTGGACCTCACGGTGGCCGATGTCCGGGGCAGTTGGGCGGGGCTCCGACCGCTTGTGGCGCAAGGCCGGGGCCGGCCCTCGGATATCTCGCGGGCCCACCAAATCCACATGCCGCAGCCGGGCTGGGTGGACGTTGCCGGCGGCAAACTGACCACGTATCGCCTCATTGCCGAAGAGGTGGTGGACCGCGTGGTCCGCTACCTGGGTTGCCGCGCGTTGCCCTGCGCAACCGCGGTCGTTCCTCTGTTGGCCGCCGAGGCGGCCGGCCCTGCAAGCGGCATTCTTCCGCCCCCCCTGGACCGCCAGGTGGTCGAGGAGATGTGCCGGCACCAATGGGCCGTGCACCTGGACGACGTGATGATCCGCCGCACCAGTTGGCTTTATGCGGAGGATGACCCTGCGGCTTGCGCCCGGCAGGTGGCCGCGTGGATGGCCGAAATCCTCGGCTGGGACGAAGCCGTGCAACAGGCGGAATTGGCCCGATGCGATGCCTGCGGCGCGGGGACAACCACGGCAAGGGCGAATGGCGAAAGTCAAATTACGAATGACGAAGGACCGATGACGAAGCACCAATGACCAAGTACCAATGACCAAGTAGCAAGGGGCGGAATGACGAAAGTCAAATGACGAATGGGGAAGGACCACAAACGATAAGGGACCAGGGTTTTTGCGGAAGTCGCCCATGTTACGAGAAAAGAGCCGAGTAGCGTTTGATCGGGCACGGCAGTTGATGCCTGGCGGGGTGAACAGCCCCGCCCGGGCGTTCGGGGCCGTCGGTGGCCACCCGGTTTTCATCGATCGGGCCCACGGGGCGTATCTGGTGGATATTGACGGCAACCGTTACCTCGACTACATCGGGTCGTGGGGGCCGATGATTCTGGGCCACGGCCATCCGCGGGTGTTGGAAGCGGTTCACCGGGCCTTGGAGCGGGGCACGAGCTTTGGCGCACCGACCGAAGCCGAGAGCGAATTGGCGGCCTTGCTGATCGAAGCGGTGCCGTCGCTCGAGAAAGTCCGGCTGGTCAACTCCGGCACCGAGGCCACGATGAGTGCCATTCGCTTGGCCCGGGGCTACACCGGCCGGGAGCTGATCGTCAAGTTCGCGGGCAACTACCACGGGCATGTGGATAGCCTGCTGGTGGCGGCCGGCAGTTC
>JBBIQF010000079.1:1140-2031 GCA_037442445.1 Planctomycetaceae bacterium | reverse complement strand
TTTTGCCATCAGGGCACGCGATACCACCACATCCTCGACCCCCGTACCGGCCAGCCCGCCCAAGGGACCCTGGCCGTGACCGTGGTGGCCCAGACCGCCACCCTGGCCGACGCCCTGTCCACCGCCCTGTTCGTCATGGGGCCCGAGGCGGCTTTGGCCTACTGCCAGGCCCATCCCGAAATCGCCGCACTGATGGTGGTCGAAGGCCGGCGGCCCGGCCAATGCGAAGTCCATGCCGTGGGATTCGGCCCCAACGAGCTGCAGTTCGACCCTACTCGGGTCTAGTTCGGCCAACTAGAATGGCATGGTGGGGCGACACGGCTTGGGCACAGGGCACGACGGGGCGACGCCACGCCGCCGAAACCGGCGGCCGCTGGCTCTGCCACACAGGAATCGACCATGCGCGCTGCGGGCTGGATACGGCGCTTTGCCGCGGGAATCGGCATTTTGGGGATCGCCGCCGGACTGGAACTCTTGGCCGCCGAGTCCAACCCAGCCGGCACCGAACTGCCGCGAACCCCGACCTTGGACAATGCCTTTCGGGCCGAATGGGTCCGGTTCGGCATTTCCTCCGGCCGGGTGGTGCCCACGGGGTATCGCGGGATCAACGTCAGCACCCGGTCTGAAGGCGCTCAGCCGCGGGAGCGCCTGGCGATCCGCATCGGCCTGGCCGATGCCGCCATCCATTACGAACTGAACGAAGCCGACCGGGAACTGGTGCTGGACATTTCCGGGCGCCGCCGCCTGTCGCTGCGGCATACGCCCAAGGGGCAGGCCACCTTTACGGCCGTCCAGTACGAGCAGCCGGCCCAAGGATTGGTGGTCTTGCGGATCGGGGCGGGGGCCGACCAAAAAACTTACCAAGCGCCAAGCCTCTGGCACCTGTTGATC
>JBBIQF010000079.1:0-1119 GCA_037442445.1 Planctomycetaceae bacterium | reverse complement strand
CCGCCAGTACCTCGTTCCGCTACTGCGGCTCTTGTACCGACAGGGCGACTTGGAGAAGACGGCCACGGAAATCGAAAACGCCTTGCTGGTGCTGGCCCGGGAACGCCGCACGCCGGAGAAAGAGCGCTGGGCCCGCTGGGTGGCTGAGCTGGCCGACCCCAACTTCGCCACGCGCGAGGCGGCCGACCGCCAGCTTCGTCGTGCCGGGCCGATCGTGGTGCCGTTTCTGGAACAGATCGAACCCTCGCGCCTGGACGCCGAGCAGCAGCACCGCATCCGGCGGATCATCGCCGCGCTTTCGGAAAGCTCCGATGCTGCCGATACCCCCGAGCACGTCGCCGCCTGGCTGGCGGGCGACCCGGGAATCTGGCTGGCTTTCCTCGCCCATGCCGACGAATCGGTGCGCCGCCTGGCCGCCGAGCAACTGGCCGGCCTGGTGGGCGAGCCCGTGGCCTTCGATCCCTCGGCAAGCCCCGAGGTCCGCGCTCAGCAGATCGAACAACTCCGCGCCCGGCTGGAGAAATAGCCGCCTGCTTTCGCCAGGCAAGAGTGCCACGGGGCCCGGCGAGGAGAGCATCTCGGCCGGCCTTCGCATCCCCATACTCCGATGGAGGCACCAACCACCATAGTTGGTGGGGCCCCTGCCCAAACACTATGGCCTGCGCGATCGCGCAATGCGAGGGGAGGGCCGCTCCATCCAGGCGGCCTTCGCGAGGTTCCCGCATAGTTCGGCGGGACCGCGATGCGCCGCGTCGGCCCGGTGCTGCAAAGCCCGGCGAGACCGGGCAATTTGATTGACAGGGCAAAACAGGCGGAGTTATACTAGCAAAACCCAAGGTCCCTACTGCACCGGAGCTTCGAGCATTCGCCGCTGGCTGCCGGCGGTCAAAGGAAGGGTCTTCCATGAATCTGGTCGGCAAGATTCTCACCGGGATCATCGCCCTGTTCAGCATCGTCTTCATGACGCTGGTGCTGACCGTCTATGCCACCCACACCAATTGGAAGAAGGTGGCCAAGGACATCGAGACGAAGCTGAACGAGGAGAACAACAAGAACAAGGCCCTCCAGGCCCAGCTCGAGCAGCTCGTCTACCCGGGAGAAGACCTCGGCCGGACTGCC
>JBBIQF010000078.1:0-2036 GCA_037442445.1 Planctomycetaceae bacterium | reverse complement strand
ATACCCGAGCTTCCCCGCCCGGCGCTTGCGGGGGGCCGTCAGGCGGCTGCGGATCCGCGAGGAAACGGTTCGGGGTCGCTGCCGGCGGCGGTCAGCGGCCCGGCCTCAGCCGACCCCAAGCAGGTTTCGGCACAAGCCTCGGCCCAGGGGGCGCCCCCTGTCGTGCCCAGCGGCTGGCAGCCCGCGCCGCCGCAGCGCTTCGACCTGGGGGGCGGTGTGCTGTTGGAGATGGTGCAAGTGCCGCCGGGCGAGTTCACTATGGGCGATCCGGATGGGGAAGCCGACGAGCGCCCAGCCACGCGCGTGAAGATTCCGCGCCCCTTCTGGCTGGGCCGCTTCGAAGTAACTAACGAGCAATATGCCCGCTTCGACCCCGGCCACGACAGCCACGTCGAGTCGATGCACGGCTACCAGTTCGGCATGCACGGGTATGCACTCGACCGGCCCCGGCAGCCGGTGGTGCGGGTGAGCTGGTCGCAGGCCATGGCCTTTTGCCAGTGGCTTTCGGCGCGCACGGGGCGGCGATTCCGGCTGCCTACCGAGGCCGAGTGGGAATGGGCCTGCCGCGCTGGCAGCCCGGCACCCTTCTTCTTCGGCCCTGAGGATGCCGACTACACCCGGTACGCCAATCTGGGCGATCGATCGCTGCGGCAGTTCGCCGTCGATACGTTCGTGCAGGTCCGCGTGCTCGAAAAACCCGGCAAGTACGATGACTGGGTCCCCAAGGACGAGCGGTACGACGACGGGGCGTTCGTCTCTGCCGATGTGGGCCGGTACCAGCCCAACCCCTGGGGGCTTTACGATATGCACGGCAACGTGTGGGAATGGACGCTTTCGGCGTATGCGCCGTACCCGTATCGCGACGACGATGGGCGGAACGATCCGGGTTCGATGGAGCGGCGGGTCGTGCGTGGGGGTTCGTGGTACGACCGCCCCAAACGGTGCCGGTCGTCGTTCCGCCTGGCCTACTGGCCGTTCCAGAAGGTGTTCAACGTGGGATTCCGCGTGGCCATGGAGCCGTGACCGCCGCGGGCTGCTTTCCACCGGGAGTGTTGCCATGGAAATGACGGCGCGCCAGCGGTGGCTGGCGTTACTGGAAGCGCGATCGGCGGACCGGATTCCCGCCGACTACCAGGCCACGCCCGAGGTTACCGCCCGGCTGTGTTCCGACTTGCACTGCCCGGACGAGGAAGCGTTGTGGCGGCGGCTGCGGGTGGATGGGCGGCGGTTTGTCGAACCCCGCTGGAAGCTGCCGCACCACCCCGATGACCCCCAGGCCGACATGTGGGGCGTCCGCTACCGCAAAGTGGATTACGGCGGCGGGGTGTACGACGAGCCGGTGTACCACCCGCTGGCCCACGTCCAGAGCGTGGCCGAAGTCCACGCCCATCGCTGGCCCGACCCCGACGATTTCGACTACACGGCGGTGACCGCCGCCGTGGAGAGCGACGGCGGTTACCGGCCGATCCACGCCGGTTGCTACGAGCCGTTCCTGCTGTACGGCTATCTGCGGGGCCTGGAGCAGGCCTTTGCCGACTTGGTGCTTTATCCGGAGATCGCCGACGCCATCCTCGGCCATTTGTTCGACTTCTATTACGAACACCACCGCCGCATCTTCGAGGCGGGGCGGGGAAAGATCGACCTCACCTGGGTGGCCGAGGACCTGGGGTCGCAGACCGGCCCGCTGATGAGCTTGGCCACGTACCGGCGATTTCTGCTTCCCAATCAGATCAAGATGGCCGACCTAGCCCGCAGCTACGGCGTGCATGTGATGTACCATACCGACGGCGCCGCCCGGCTGTTTCTTCCGGACCTGATCGACCGGGTGGGCATCGAGGTGCTCAACCCCATCCAATGGCGCTGCCCGGGCATGGAGCGCGAAAAACTGGTGGCCGAGTTCGGCCGGCACGTGGTGTTCCACGGCTCGATCGACAACCAGCAGACGCTGGCTTTCGGCACGGTCGAGGACGTGGTGGCCGAGGTCCGCCAAAGTATAGAAATCTACCGCAACGCCCGGTGGATCTGCGCCCCATGCC
>JBBIQF010000077.1:0-2056 GCA_037442445.1 Planctomycetaceae bacterium | reverse complement strand
TCCGTTCGCTGGCCGAGTACCGCCAGCTCATGCGCGAGATCGTCCTGGCCGGCGATGTGGACATCATGCTCATGAGCGCCAGCTCCAGCGAGATACTGACCATCCAGGAGCGGTTGTTCGATACCAGCCCGGTTACCCCGGCGGTGCGGGCCAACGATGCTACCGATATCTGGCTGGCCGCGGGCACCGGGCGGTACCCCTCGCAGCCCTCCCGGCCGTTCCGCACCGCCACCATCGACCACATCATGTGCGGCAAGCTGGAGTGCGAACCCCACGAGCGCCGCCTGGGGGCCGACCTGGGATTGTATTCCGTCACCTTCAACAACGATGTCGAGCTGGACCGCGCCACCCTGGAGGCCTACAAGGCCTTTCGGCTGGAGGCCGAGGCCAAGGGGTTCCGCCACTTCCTGGAGGTGTTCGACCCGAACGCCACGGGCGAGCATCCGCCGGCCGATGTGGCCCGATTCATCAACGACCATATCGCCCGGACCTTGGCCGGGGTCACCTTGCGGGGCCGGCCGCTGTTCTTGAAGATTCCCTACCACGGTCCGGCGGCGATCGAGGCGCTGGTGCACTACGACCCGACGCTGGTGGTGGGCATCCTGGGCGGCTCGGCCGGCACCACGTTCGACGCCTTTTACATGCTTTGGGAGGCCAAGAAAGCCGGGGCGCGGGTCGCCCTGTACGGCCGGAAGATCAACAGCGCCGAGCACCAATTGACTTTCGTCCGCTATTTGCGGCTGGTGGCCGACGACCAGATCGGCCCGGCCGAGGCGGTGCGGGCCTATCACGCCGACCTGGCGCGGCTGAAGATTCCGTCCCTGCGCACGCTGGACGAGGACATGCAGCGCACGGCCACAGCCAGCGCGTATAGCGGGGCCACGCGGCCGGCGCCGAGGGCGGCGGTGCTGCCCCGGCCCGCGGTTGTGCCCGGCGTCCCTCCCCCCGGTGCCGACCCCGATTTCGAGCGCATGACCCCCGCCGAAAAGGCTCGCTGGAACCTCGATCGCTGGAAACGCGTGCTGGGGTGGTAGCGGTCAACTGCGGGCAGCGACCTTGATCCCCAAACAACGCCCGATCTGGCGCACCGCCTGGCGCAGCCGGTTTTCGTTCTCCACCAGGGCCAGGCGCAAATAGCCTTCGCCGGCCGGCCCGAAACCGGCCCCAGGGCTGGCCACCACGTTCCCCTCTTCCAGCAGCTTCATGGCGAAATCGAAGGACCCCATTTCGCTGGCCCAGGGCTCGGGAATCTTGGCCCAGACGAACATGGTGGCCTTGGGCCGGGTGATGGGCCAGCCCAGCCGCTCCAGCCCCTCGCACAGCACGTCGCGGCGCCGCTGGTACACCTTGGCCTGGGCCTCGACGGCCGCCTCGGTATGCCGCAACGCCACGATGGCCGCAATCTGGATCGGCTGGAACATGCCGTAGTCGTAATACGTCTTGATGGTCCCCAAGGCGCGGACCATCTCGGCATTGCCGGCGCAAAACCCCACCCGCCAGCCCGCCATGTTGTACCCCTTGCTCATCGTGGTGAACTCGACCCCCACGTCCAAGGCCCCCGGGGCGGCCAGAAAACTCGGCGCCCGGTAGCCATCGAACGTTACATCGGCATACGCCAGGTCGCTGATCACCATGAACCCGTACCGCTTGGCCAGCTTGACCACCTCCACGTAGAACTCGGGTTCCACCGTGGCCGTCGAGGGATTATGCGGAAAGTTGACGACGAGCAGCTTCGGCCGGGGGTACAGGTGCTGGCAGGTGTAGGCGATGTTGGAAAGCAGTTTCTCGGGATCGGCCACCTCCAAGGCGATCTGGTTGCCGCCGGCAAGGGCCACGGCATACAAATGCGGCGGGTACGAGGGGTTGGGAATGATGGCCGTGTCGCCCGGCCCGATCAACGCCAGGCACAAATGGCTGAATCCCTCCTTGGAGCCCAGGCAGACGATCACCTCCCGCTCCGGGTCCAGGCGGACCCCATGTTGCTTGTAATACTTGCTGGCCACCTCGCGGCGCAGATTCAATAGCCCCCACGATTCGCTATAGCCGTGGTTGCGGG
>JBBIQF010000076.1:968-2058 GCA_037442445.1 Planctomycetaceae bacterium | reverse complement strand
CGACCCGGCGTAAACGCCGGGCCTATAGGCCGCCTATGGCGGCAAACGCCCGTAAACGGGCGTCGGCAGACAGCCTCCCCACTCGTGGGCCGTAATCACGGGGCCAGACCACCAGTTCGTCGCCTCTAAAACCGCCGTGGACAGATACTATCCCCACCGGGCCCTTACGGGCCCGGCTCTTGGCTCGGCTTTTGCTCGGATCGGCAGGTACCCCAGGGCCGGCTATTTCTTTCGGCTGGCTTTGGCCTGCAACTCGGCCTGGTAGGCGGCCACCGCTTTTGCCGGATCGTCCAGAAAACTCTTCAGGGTCTTGCGGTGTTCCGCCATCTTCTTCTTGAGGGAATCCACCGGCGACTCTTCGTCGTCCAGGTCGCGAATCTGATCGTTGACGTACTTCTCCACCAGGACCAGCAGTGGGGCGTCGGGGGTGTCGGCGGCCCAGCTCTTCAGGCCGGCCGGGTCCCGGCCAAAGGCCGATTGAACCGCGCGCAACACGGTTTTCAACCGGCGGCGGAAGATGACCGCCCGTTCGTCGGCCTGCTCCTGGGCGGCGGGCCCGAAGCCGGGCATGCCGGGATACATCCCCGGCATCCCCGGATACCCGGACGCCCCCGGGGTTTCCCCAGAATACATACTCCCGGAACCCTTGGGTGTCTTAGTACCTTTCTTCTTCCCCGCAGGATAGGCATAGCCGGGCGTCATTTCCGGCATACCGGGCGTGGGTGTGGGAGTGGGGGTCATTCCCGGAGGCCCTCCCGGGTACATGCCGGGCATCCCCGGCCGGGCCGCGGCTCCGCCCGCGGCAAGCACCAGTGGCCGCCGGGCCTCGGCCGTCATGGCATCCAACATGAACTGCACCAGCGGAACCACGACATCCGCCGGCTTTACCGCGGTCAGGCCCTTGTACTGGATCCGCCCCAAGGCTTCCGCGGCGGCCATGCGGGTCATCAGCGGGGTATCGCTCTCGGTCAGCACGGCGGCCAAAGTCTTGACCACTTGCCCGTTGGCACCGGGCTGGCCCAGCGCCCCGAGCGCTTCGATGGCCAGGGCACGCATCCAGGCATGGCCCACCTTGGTGCGCCCAGAAGGC
>JBBIQF010000076.1:0-949 GCA_037442445.1 Planctomycetaceae bacterium | reverse complement strand
CAACAGGGGCACCACCTGCTGATCGCGTTTCTGGGGGTCGGCCATGGGCGCATTGGCATGGCGCACCAGCCCTTGCAGGGCCGCAATCCGCACCGCGTCGATCTGCGCCGAGTCCTGGAGCACGGCGAGCATGAGGTCCAACGCGGCGGGCACCGGCTGGGGCGGCCTGCGGTCGCCCGGCGGAGGGATGGAGACATCCAGGTCCGCAATCGCCGCCATCGCGTTGTACCGCACGGCGGGATGGAAGCTGCGGTCCTTGACGATCGGGGTCATGAAGTTCAGCGTCAGGTTCACCAGGCGGTCGTACGGCGCCCCGCTCCGCCCCGCGTTCAGGTCGCGGCGAAGTTCCTCCCGAAAGGTCGCTACCGAGGACAAGTTCTCCGGCAACGTCCACCGCGGAAACGCATAGGTCAAGTAATAGGTTTCAAAGAGCTTGTCTTCGCCGGGCTGAAACGCCTGGGCTCGCAGCATGCGGCTGACGTCGTTCCTCCGCTTCGATGGCGACTCATCGACCGGCAGCGACTTGAACGGCGAGGGGGCTGCCGCAGGTGGCGAGGTCTTGGCGGGCGCCGCCTTCGCCGCCGGCGCTTTGGCGTTCTTGGTGGCTTTATTGGCCGCGTTGGGTGCCGCCGTATAGGCGATGGAACTCGCCACCAGCCCAACCGCGACCAGCGCCGCCGCGCCCCGGCCGAAAACACGCTCCGCCCCACCAAACTCGCGCCATGTACCCATGGGACACGCAACCTTCGCTGCCGAATGGCTTTGGGAAAACCGCTCTCCTACCAAGCTACCACCGCCGCGCAAGGGGTGTCAAGCCTTTGGACTCAAAGCCGCCGGGCTTGCGCCGGGCCCCTGCCGCTGCGGGTCACTGGCCGGCCAATAGCGTGTCCGAATCGACCATCACCACCCCCCGCGATTGCATCTCGTCCACCGCACGGCGTACGTCGCC
>JBBIQF010000075.1:0-2074 GCA_037442445.1 Planctomycetaceae bacterium | reverse complement strand
GACCGACGAGAACGGGCTGAGGTACGGGTACCGGCCCATGAGCACGAACTCCTCGACCGTGAAGGGGAAAATCCGGCCATCGCCCTGCGGCACGTAGCTGATGCGCCGGGCCAGCTCGCGCTGAGTGTATTGGCGCAACGGCCGGCCAAACACCCAGACCGATTCCTCCCCGCCGGGCAGCAGGCGGTCGATGCATTTGAGCAGCGTGGTCTTGCCCGCCCCGTTCGGCCCCACGATCGACAGGTATTCGCCCCGGCGGACCGTAAACGACACGTTCCGCAGGATCTCTTTGGCTCCCGCGCGGAACGACAGGTCCCGAATCTCCAACACGTTGGCCAGCTCGGGCGCCGAGGTCATGCCGCTTCCCACGCTACCAGGCCACCTCGGGGTGCACCAGCCGGGCCAGTCGTTCGGCCAGCCGATAAAACCGCGGGCCGGGGACCAATATCCCGTCGTCATCGACCACATGAAGCCGGCCCGCCCGCACCGCCGCCACACTGCCGAGCGGTTGCCAGTCGGCCAGCAATTCGGCATGGGACCGGCCGGCCGCACGCTCGGGCGACATTAGGTCCACGATCACTTCCGGGTCCATTTGCATCACCCCCTCGGCCGAAACCACCGGAGCCCCCACCGAGGTCTTGGGGCAGGCGTTTTGCCCGCCCGCTAGATCGATCATATCGTTCAAGAACCCGTCGGCACCGGCCACATAAGCGTCCTGGATGGTACCGGTCCCCAACGCCCGCTGGACAACCAGCAGCACCCGCGGCCGGGGCAAACCCGCCGTCTTGGACCGCAACCGGTCGATGCGGGCTCGCAGGTCGGCCAGCAGCCGATCGGCTTGCTCGGCTGCGCCGCAGGTGCGGCCGATGACCTCGATGGCCGAAAGAATGTCGGCCACGCTCTGGTGCCGCACCGCCAGAACCTCCAGGCCCAGGTTGCGAAACCCCTGGACGAACGCGTCTTTTTCGCCGCGGAGGATCACCAGATCGGGCTGCAAGGCCACGATGGCCTCGTAATTGGGGTCCAGGTAGCCCCCCACCACGGTCCGCTGTTGGGCCTCCGGGGGCCAGCGGCAGTACCGCGTTACCCCGACGACCCGATCGCCCAGCCCCAAGGCGAACAGCGTCTCGGTAATACTAGGCGAAAGCGACACGATGCGGCGGTACGATGCGCCACTCGGCCCGCCGTGCTGGCCGCTCGGGCCCCCAGCGCCGGAAACCCCGGGGACGCTGCCCGGCTGTGAAAGCGATCCCGCATTGTCCGCAGAGGCAGGCGGCATGGCCCCCCCGGACGTACCCGGAGCGTGGCCCCGGAGCATGGCCTTGGCCAGCAGGCTGGCCGCCACCACCACGCCGACAATCGCCACCAGCCACCATTTGCTCTGCATGGGTCTTTCCTGCGAACGCCAACCTGTCGGATGCGTGCTTTGCACGCACGCTTGCCGTTGATGGGGCGCGTACCTGGTCGTCCGGTGCGTGCTTGGCACGCACGCGTTCCCTTCATGAATCGCGTGCAAAGCACCCACCCTACCCGGTGCGTGGTGCAAAGTGCCCACCCTACTGCGTGCTGGCCAGCGCGAGGTCGGTAAACACGAACCCGTCGCGCTCGACGGTCGGCCCGACTTCCACCGCGATCGGCCGCTGGAACATGGGGCCGGCCAGCGCACAGGTGTGGAACTCCCCGCGCTCGGCGCACGGGTCCACCTCGGCCGGCAATCGCGACAGGAACTGCCGGTCGAACACGGCCCCGGCCAGTTCGGGCGGCACCCGCTTGGGGTCCAGGCACGTCACCCGTGCGACCAACCCGGCAGCGATCATCTCTTCGGCCAGCAACCGGGTGGGCCGGCCCCAAAGCGGAAAACGCGGGCAAATGCCGGTGCCGGCCAGTTGGGTCTCCCGGTACTGGCGCACATCTTCCAGGAACAAGTCCCCAAAGATGACATGCGCCACCCCATCGGCCAGTGCTTGCTGCATCGCCCGCCCCATGGCCGCCTCATACGCCGCGTTGGAACAAGGGACCGGGATGGGCACGCGGACCAGTGGCAGCCCGACCGCCGCCGCCTGGGCCCGGAGCA
>JBBIQF010000074.1:1230-2102 GCA_037442445.1 Planctomycetaceae bacterium | reverse complement strand
ATGGCGGGCGATGCCCTGCTCCAGGAAGTCGATCACCCGCACACCTACCCGGTCATCTCCTCCTATCTCCGCAAATGCGTGGGCGCCTTGGTGTTGGTCGATGCCCTGCGCCTGAAGGAAGGCCACCGCGACCAGGATTACTTCACCATGAAACTCATGAGTTGCCTGGCCGAGCTGGAAGAGGATCCCAAGACCGGCTGGGCGCGGCGTCCGGTGGCGGTGATCTTCACCAAGTCGGACCAGTGCGAAGAATGCCAGGCCGATCCGGCCGGCTATGCCCAGGCGCACGCGGCCGGCCTGTGGCAGCAGTGCCAGAAGCGGTTCCCGGTGCACCGGTTCTTTGCCGCGGGGGTCGCCGGGGCCTGCGCGCTGCGCACCACGCGCCAGGACGGCCGGGTGTTCATCCCCCTGCGCATCGAACCTTACGGCATCGTGGAACCGTTCGAGTGGCTCTACGACCAGTTGAAGGCCCTGGGGTGGTTGAACCGCAAGCGTGCCCTGGCCAAACCCTGAGTTTCGCCGACGCACCATGGAGCCGATCGAGCAAGCCATTTTCACCTCGGCCGAGACCGACGCCGCCTGCGGATACCAGGTGATCGCGGCCAGCGGCGGCCTGGAAGAATCCGAGTTGCGGGAGATCGCCGCGTGGGGGCCTTCGCACGGCGCGTTGCTTTCCGAAGGCCCGGAAGCCGCCAGCTTGAACTTCCATCGCCTGCACAGCGGCCGGTATTGTGCCAGCCGCACGGTCCATGCCGGGCCGGAATACAGCGCCCGGGGAGGCTTGCGCGTTTACACCCAGTGCCTGATCGTCCCGCCGGGGGTGCTGGCCCGCTTCGCCAATAATCCGTTCGCCTTGTTGCGGGCCGCGCTGG
>JBBIQF010000074.1:0-1186 GCA_037442445.1 Planctomycetaceae bacterium | reverse complement strand
CCGCGCCGGCTGAGCGCGTGCACGCTTACCGGCCGGGCCGCCGCGGTAGATACCGCCCTTCTGGCCCGCCTGTGCTCCACGCCAGGTGCCCCGTGGCTGGCTGCCCTGCTCCAGGCCGCACTCGATTCGGTGACCATTGCCGTCCGGGGCGGCCCGGCCCCCGAGGCCCTGTTCGCCGGCATCCTCAACTGCCTGCCCCCGGCCTGCCGCATCGAGTTCTCGTTCTCCACCGGTCTGAAGTTCTGTTCGCGCCGGCCGTTCCGCATGGTCGCCTTGGGGCACGACCCGCAGGAAGAGCGGCGGCTGCGGCGGTTGTACCATGTGGCGGTGCTGGACTTGGATCAGCCCCCGCCGGCCGAGTTTGCACCCGTCGAGGCCTGGCCCCGCGCGGTCTACCGCATACTCAAATCGGGCCGGCTCTCCTTCCTCGCCAACCAGTTGGCCCGCTGGCCTGGCGAGTTATCCTGCGATGACCTGCCCGCTTTGGGCCTGCAATTGCTCGAGGAGTTCGAGGCCACCGCCTTGTCGCCGGTGGAGCGCGGCGAGCCGCCAGAGGCCGCGAATTGGGCTTCCAGCGAGTCGGAAGCGGCCCGGCCGTTGGACCAGGCCCGGCCCGTGCTCCGGCTGGTCGGGTGCCGGGAACTGCTGCATGAACAAACGCGTCCCAAGACCCAGGCGGTCTTGCCGCCCGATAGCGGAGGGACCGGCCAGGAGCTTCCGTGGCAGCCCCAGACTCAGCCCGTCGCCTCCGGCCATACCGCCGAGGCTTCGGCCCAGGCCCGTGCGCCGGAAGAGGCATTGCACGATCTCCAGCGTCTGGAATCGCTGGTCGTCCAGGCCATCGAGGGCCGCCCCGAAGCTCTTGGTGATTTCGAGCAGCTATGGCGCCGGTGGCAAAGCAGCGCCCCGGCCCAGCAGGCTGACGCCGTGCGTGCCGCCTTGCTGCGGCGCGCGCTGGACTTGTGGCGCGGCAGTGGTGCGGGAGGTGCGCCCCGCTCGGCCCAGTGCGCAGTGCCCGCGCTGGAAATCGTCGCCCTCCTGGTCGAAACCGGCCAACGGTAGGCCAACGCAGTCCGGCCGCGGGTAAAGAGCCGCCGCGGTCCCCAGGCCCGATGCGCGGTTGGTGCGGAGCCCGCGGCGCCGCCGGCCGGCGCTTGCCCTGATCGCTTTCGGCGCGGCTGCCGGC
>JBBIQF010000073.1:1059-2109 GCA_037442445.1 Planctomycetaceae bacterium | reverse complement strand
CTGGCGCGCACGAAGCCCCGGCCGGGCTTGGGCCGGACCTCGAAGGCGACGGGCGCCGATTCTGTGGTCCCGGCCGCGTCCCGCCGCACAGCCACCGCGGTGTGCCTTCCCACCTGCCCGGTGGCAAAGCGGGCCTTCCAGCCCGGCATGCTTGCCGGATAGCACCAATCGCGCCGCGGGTCGCCTGGAACCTGTTGCCTGCGGTAGTCCTGGCCAAGAAAGGCAGGCACGACCACCTCCGCCCCTTGGGGACCGCGGATGCGAAGGGCCATTTCCACCTCGTCCGGATCGAAGGGGTTGCGGTAGGACCGGTCGGTCTGCACGCGGAACTCGATCCGCTCGTATTGCGCCGCCTGGGGCGTGAGCACTTCGAGCTGCAAGGCGGGCGGTTTTTCGGCCGGGGCCGCCCCAACCCAAGCATGGGGCGCGACAACCGCGGCCCATAGCCATGCCGCCACCGCCATGGCCGTTCGAGGCGTATCCATGGGTTTTTCCTCCGCAACTGCGACGGCCTGCCGGGCCGTGCAAAGCAACATGACGGCTGACAGGTGGCCGGCAACAGTTCACCGGGGGCCGCCGGCCTTCGGGGCCCGGAGGGCCTGGCGCCACCGCTGCCGCCGGACTTGCAGGGCCAGTCCACCTCGGGGTTACTGGAACTTGGTCACCCCGGGCAGGGCGCAGGGGTATCGGCCGTCGGGCCCCGGCTTGACCGGTGGCTCGGCGTCGAAGGCGTACCGGTCCGGGCCCAGCCGGAGCTTGGATTGCATCGCCTGCTCCCAGGTGATGCGCTGCCCGGTGTAGCACACCATCTGCGCCACAATGCCCAGCATGGTACTGGTAAACATGTAATCCGAGTTGTTGATGGGCTTGCCGGCCCGAATCGAATCGAAAAGCTCTTTGTGCTCGACATCGTACATGCTCACCTTGGGACCTTTGTACACCCAGGCGTTTTGCCCTTCGATGCGGGGCCGGCTGGGCAGGATGGCTCGGCCTTTGGTCCCGAGGATCACGTCCGAAGTCTCGTTGTAGCAATTGAGCTGATCGCGGCAG
>JBBIQF010000073.1:0-1024 GCA_037442445.1 Planctomycetaceae bacterium | reverse complement strand
CTCGAACACCACAGCGTGGTGGTCGAACTGATCGCCGTACTTGGGCTCGACGCACACCTGCCGGCCGCCCAGGCCCCAGGCCACCACGGGCGGCTGGTCGCCCAGGGCCCACGACGCTTTGTCCAGACTGTGGATGAGCTGCTGGCCGGTCTGATCGCCCGAAAGCCAGTTGAAGTGGTACCAGTTCTGGTACTGGTACACCATTTCGGACCAGCCAGGCTGCCGCTCGCGGAGGCCGTAGGGCGAGGTGATGTAGGTTTCTTGAATGGCCACGATCTCGCCGATCGCCCCATCGCGCACGCGATTGATGGCCTCGCGCACGCCGGGGTCGTAGCGCCAGCACAGCCCGGAGACCAGGGCCAGGTTCTTCTTTTTGGCCTCCTGGCCGGCGGCCATAGCCAGCTTCAGTCCCGGCACATCGACGGCATGGGGCTTTTCGCAGAACACATGCTTGCCGGCGTCCACCGCGGCCTTCAAGTGCAGGGGGTGGAAATGCGAGGCGGCGGCGATGAGCACCACATCGGCGCACTGGATGACCTTCTGATAGGCGTCGAAGCCCACGAACAGGCGCTCGTCGGGGATATCGACCTGCTCGGGCCGGGCCTGCTTCAGCCGGTCGCGGGCGCCGCGGGCATACGGTTCGAAGATGTCGGCCATGGCCACCAGCCGAATATCCGGCCCGGCATTCATCGCATTGACCGCCGCACCGCTTCCCCGGCCCCCGCACCCAATGAGCCCCACTTTGATGATGTCGCTGCCGGCCGCGTGGGCACTCCGCTCGATGGCCAGGGTGGCGGCAGCGGCTCCGGCCAGGGTTCCCTTCAAAAACGCTCGACGCGACGCCGGTTTCGACGCAACAGATCGCTCGTGCACAGACATTTTCGGCTCCTGCTGAAGCAAAACGGCTTGCCCGCGGTTGGACAAGCTCCCGAGGGCACGTGCCAGCCCCAGTGTGTTCGCCGCACAGCGCGGCGTCAAGCGGCCGGAAAGGGACCCGTGGCTCGCATCAGGCCCTGCAATCGCC
>JBBIQF010000072.1:0-2128 GCA_037442445.1 Planctomycetaceae bacterium | reverse complement strand
ATCACGCGAAGCTGCCCGGCGGCCTGCGGCAGCGGATCGCCCCAGGCCCGCTGGAACATGCCCACAAGCAACAGGAACTCGCCCGCAAACCCGTTCAGCCCTGGCAGGCCGATGCTGGCCAGGGTCAACAGCACGAAGAAGGCGGCCAGCCGAGGCGTACGCCGCGCCAAGCCGCCCAGCTCGGCGATCCGCCGGGTGTGGTAGCGCTCGTAGATCATGCCCACCGCCGCAAACGGGCCGCCGGTCGATAACCCGTGGTTGATCATCTGGAGCACGCCCCCCTCCATCCCCAACCGATTGAGGGCGAATACCCCTAACATGCAGAATCCCAGGTGGCTGACGCTGGAATAGGCGATCAGCCGTTTCATGTCCGCCTGGGCCAAGGCCACCAAGGCCCCGTACACGATGCCGGCCACGCACAGCCACAACAGCCCGGGCATGAGCAGGGCCACGGCGTCCGGCAGCATGGGCACGGCAAATCGCACGAAGCCATAGGTGCCCACCTTCAGCAGCACGCCGGCCAGGATCACGCTGCCGGCCGTGGGGGCCTCGACATGCGCCAGCGGCAGCCACGTGTGCAGAGGCACCAGCGGCACCTTGATGGCAAATCCCGCAAACAGGGCCAGAAAGATGAGCACCTCCAGCCACAGGGGCTCGACCGGGCAGCGGCCGCTCAGATTGGACGTCAGTTCCGAAATGGAAAACGTCAGCCGGCCTGTGCCCGCATAGTTCCAAAACACCAGCGCCAAAAGCCCGAGGAAGGTGAGCACCCCGCCGGCCATGGTGAACAGGAAGAACTTTACCGCGGCCTGGCGCCGCTGTTCGTGCCCCCAGATGCCGATCAGGAAGAATAGCGGGATCAGTGTGAACTCGAAGAAGATATAGAACAAGATGATGTCGCGGGCCACGAAGACGCCCAACATCCCCGTCTCCAGCACCAAGAGCAGCCGGTAATAGGCCGCGTGGTGCTGGCCGATGGCTTCCCAACTGACCAGCACGGCCACCACGGAGAGCAAGGCCGTCAGCCCGAACAGCCACAATCCCAGGCCGTCCAAGGCCAGGCTGAAGCGCACATCGACCGGCGCCTCCGGGCCGAACCAGCGGAACTCATACAGGGCGAAGGCCTCGCTGCCCGGCGGATAGGCGGCGAGCAAGCCGGCGGCCAGGAGCAAAGTGAGGACCGTGGTCACCAGGGCACTTTGGCGGGCGCGGCGGAGGGAGCCGCCGGCCAGCACCGCGCCGGCCAGGGGCAAGAACACGGTCGTCACCAACCACGCGCCGCTTACCACAGCATCGCTCCCAGAAGCACCAAGGTGGCCAGCACCATGGCCAAGGCATAAAAGGGGACGATCCCCGGCTGCAACGGCCGCAAGGCCCGGCCCAAGGCGGCGGGCAAGGCCCCGATGGCATCGACCAGGCCGTCGATCAGCACCCGGTCCCAGCGTGCGGCGGCCCGGGCCAGCGCCGCCAAGGGCCCCACGACCAGGGCCTGGTAGGCCTCGTCGAAGAACATCTTGCCCTTGGAGAACTGATAGGCCCCTACCGCTTGCAGGGCACGCGTCGACCGGGCAAGCCACTCCGGCTGCCGCACATACAACAGCCACGCCAGCCCGATGCCCGCCAGCGCCGCCAGGCTGCCGGCCACCGGGACCACGCCATGCCCTTCGACCACGCTATGGACCCAGGGCAGCGGGTTGCGGGCCACAAACACCCACGAGGGTGTTTCTTCCAGGAACCGTTCCAACGCCCCGGACCACCAGAGCACGGCTCCCAGGCCGGCCGAGAAGAAAGCCAGCACCACCAATGGCCGGGTCATCACCGGCGGCGATTCGTGGGCATGATGGCCGGCCTCGGGCGGAATGCGTTCCGGCCCGAAAAACGCCCGGAAATAGGCCCGGAAGGTGTAAAACGCGGTGATGCCTGCCGTCGCCAGCCCCATCCAGAACAGCAGCAAATACCACTGCGCGTCGCGCCCATCCAGGCCCCGCTCGTACACGGCCGCAAGAATCTCGTCTTTGCTGAAAAAGCCCGACAGCAGCGGGAAGCCGGCCAGGGCCAGGCTTCCGATCAAGACTCGTTGCCGAATCGCGAGTTGACCGTCTCCAGGTGGCGGCGGACCACGGCCTCG
>JBBIQF010000071.1:609-2129 GCA_037442445.1 Planctomycetaceae bacterium | reverse complement strand
AGGCCGTCGCGGAGGATGACGTGGGCCATGGCCAGGGCCATCGCCCCGTCCGTGCCCGGCCGGATGGGAACCCACTCGTCCGCCTTGCGTGCCGTGGCCGAGAAGTAGGGGTCCACCACCACTAGCTTGGCACCGCGCTCGCGGGCGCGGGTGATGATCCTGGGCAGGTGCGACCACTTGGTGGCCCCTAGCGGGTTCCAGCCGAACAGCAAGATGTACCGCGACTGGATGGCGTCCATCAGCGGCCGCTCGTCCCCCATGACCGCCTTGAATGCCGCTTTGCGCGACACGTCGCACAGGCTGGAGTGGTTGTTGTAATTCGGAGTGCTGAACAGCTCGCAGAAGTCGGCTTGGATGTGTGTAAACGAGTGGTCCTCGGAAAACCACAGGAGTGCTTCCGGCGTGCCGGCGTCGCGCAATGCGCGCAGGCGGTCGGTGATCTCGGCGTAAGCCTCCTCCCATGTGATGGCCTGCCAGCCGGGATCCTCGTCCAGGCCCTTGCGGGGATTGGTCCGCCGCACCGGCTTGGCCAGCCGGTCGGGGTCGTACAGCGTGAGGATGCCGGCGTTGCCTTTTGGGCACATCACCGCCCCTTCCGCCGCACAGTTGGCAAAAAAGTCGTCAGAGATATTCGAGAAGCCGTTAGGGTTATGGGAATTGGGCTTGATGCGGATGACCTTCCCATCGACCACCTGGCACAAAATACCCGTCTGGCCGCCGCACATGTTGCAGCACGAAGGGATCCAGGTGCCCGCCTCGAAGTCATAGCGGCGGTCGACTTCCGCGGCGAAGGCCGCCGGGCTGCGGGCGCCCAGTATCCAGGCGAACGCCCCCAACGTGCTTCCCAATAGCGAACCCGCTAGAAAATCCCGCCGGGTAGTCGATGCGTGGCTCATCCTCGCTCCTTACGTTCCTCGATGATTCTTTGGCGTCTCAGGGCAGGCTCGTGGGCGGCGCCGCAGTGCGGGCCAGTTCTTCATGCAGGCCAGGCTCGGAGTCCTCCAGGGGCAGCACCGCCCGGGCGATCAAGAACACCAGTAGGCCCAGAGCGATCGCCCCCAGGCCCACCAGCCACTCGTTGGCGCTCGGAAAATAACCCCACCCGAACCGTGGATGGCGATATGCGGTGGTCATGCCTTCGAGCGCCGGCTGGATAAGCGGGGGGATGACGATGTTCAGGCGCGTCCCCAGGATTCCCACCGTAACGCTGGCCCCGGCGGCTCCCAGCCATGCGGTGGATCGCCGCGTGGGAAGCGCGACCAGCACCAGCGGCACAACCAGCCCACAACCCAACTGCACGAACCAGAACACCCACCAATACGGGCCGAAAAGCACCAACTGCCAGCCTATCTCTTCGTGCACGACCTCGCCGTACTCGGTCACCAGGATTTCCGAAGCCAACAAGAGCGCGTCGAAGGCCACGAAGCCCACGGTCAGAAAGGCCAACTGGCGGACGAGGGCGTATTTCTTTTCTGGCGCCAGGCGGCTGAACGCCGCGGTCAGCAGTGTCAGCAACCCGC
>JBBIQF010000071.1:0-599 GCA_037442445.1 Planctomycetaceae bacterium | reverse complement strand
GAGGCCAGCGCGGAGACCAGAAAGATGATCGGAAACAGGCCGCTAAACCAGTTGGGCCGGGCCTTGGCCACCGCGAAGATGGCCCCCGTACCCCCGTGCACGCCGATGGCCACCGGAATCCCGATCAGCCCGAGAATCTTCACCCAGCGGGCCGCCTTGGCACGCCAGGCGTCGCCAAGCACCCCGTTGCTGAAGGCCAACAACCGGTACAAGGGTGCCCACGGCGTCGGCTCCTGGCCCCGCTCGGCCAGGCGCGGCCGCAGCAGCACCGAGAGCAGGATGGGGCCCACAGCGGCAGGGATCAGGTTGAGGTTCACGCGGTAGGAGACGATCACCCGGCCCAGCGAAGCGGTAAAGACCACCACCAGGCTCCAGAGCAGCAGGTAGCGGTTGCTCTGCCAGATCTCGGGCTGGTACTGGCGGATATAGAGGCCGCTGAGGCCCAGCAGCACGGCGATGACCACGGCCGTGCCCAGCACCATGTCCCAGCCGATGGGAGCGCCCAGCAGACCCAGGGCCTCCAGCTTGCGCAGGTGCGTCTCGGTGATGGGCTCGCCCCGGCGGACGATGATCTCGCCGCGCTGGATCGTGACGACGAC
>JBBIQF010000070.1:0-2144 GCA_037442445.1 Planctomycetaceae bacterium | reverse complement strand
TGCCATCGAGGCCGAGGCTGGCTCAGGGGTCGTGCTTCTCAATGGGCCGGCGGCCCGGCTAGGCGCTCCCGGCGACTTGCTCATCATCTTGGCTTACGGGGTGTATTCGGAAGAAGAGGCCCGCAGCCATCGCCCGCGAATCGTGCAAGTCGATGCTCTGAACCACATCAAGCCGTCGCAGTAATCGCAAGACAAGAGCCGGGGCCGTAGCCCCCGAATGCGGCGCTTGTGCGATTGGCCCAGCATCGCGGGAACGCTGCCTGTGGCAAGCGCGGCGTGTTGTCTTTGCCGAGGGCCCCCAGTACATTGGGGCTCGAAGTGGGCAAGAGGGCAGCCGACCCCGATCGAAGGAGCCTGCCGATGCGCCATCGCGATGCGACCACATGCCGCCGAAGATTCCTTCAACGTGCGGGATGGGCCGGGGTCACCGCCACCCTGGCCGGCCTGCGCCACGAGTCTGCCCGGGCCGCAGCGCCCGCCGCGGGTAGTGTGCGCCTGGGCGGCCCGGTGTTCCGGCTGCCGCAAGACCCCGAAGAAATGGCGCTGGCCCACCGCAAGCTGGGGTATCGTGCGGCTTATTGCCCGGCCGTGGCGCTGAACGACCAGGCCCGCATCCGGGCCATCGAGGCCGCCTTCCGCAAGCACGATGTCGTCATCGCCGAGGTCGGCCGATGGGTCAACCTTCTGGATGCCGATCCCCAGCGCCGCTCGGCCAATCTCAAGACCGTTACCGAGGGCCTGGCCCTGGCCGACGAGATCGGCGCTCGGTGCTGCGTGGATATCGCCGGCTCGTACAATCCGAAGGTCTGGTTCGGCCCGCATCCCCGCAATGTGTCGCGCGAGTTCTTCGATGCCATCGTGGAGAACGCGCGGAAGATCATCGACGCGGTCAAGCCCCGCCGGGCCAAGTTCTGCTACGAAATGATGGGGTGGGCGCTGCCCGACGGCCCGGACGAGTATCTCGAACTGCTCAAAGCCGTCGATCGCCCGGCCTTCGGCGTGCACCTGGACCCCTGCAACATCATCAACAGCCCCCGGCGGTTCTATCAGAACACGGCGTTGTTGAACGAGTGCTTCGACAAGCTCGGCCCGTGGATCGCCAGTTGCCACGCCAAAGACCTGGCCTGGGACGTGGAAATGAACGTCCATTTCCGCGAAGTCACCCTGGGCCAGGGAGAACTCGATTACGCGACCTATCTGAAACGCCTCGCCAGCCTGCCCGGCGATGTGCCGCTGATGATCGAGCACATGGCCAACGAGCAGGAGTACGACAAGTCGCGGGAATACCTGTTCGCGTTGGGGCCGAACGTGGGGGTGCGATTCTAACTTGGCCGGCGTTTGGGCGCGCGACCGGCTGGGCACGGCACGCCCTGTACGAAGCCAAGTCTTTGCGCACACGGGGCATAACTCGGAGCGTATCAGGCCGAGACCGCGCCCGGCCCGGCGGCCATTCCCCCCAAAGGTTGTAGACGGCCCTGGCGGCAAGAAGGTAGAATCTAATGCTATGCGGGTTCGTGAGCTGATCGATCTGTTGCGCCGCTTCTCGCCGGAAGCTACGGTGCGGCTTTGCGTGAGCTTGCCCAACCGCGTGATCGAGACCCACGATCAGCTTTGGGTCGGCGATTACGGCGGCGGGCCGCAAATCAACGCCGCCCTGGACTTCCGGGGGTTTCAAGTGTACGTGGGGTGCGGCCTGGAACAGGTGGTTCGGCCATTGCCGCCGGAACCGCTGGTGGACCTGGGCCAGTATGCCAACCCGATCGATGCCGCCCGGGTCCGCGACTTCTACATCATCCATCGGCGATTGAACGAGCCGCTGAGCTTCCCCGACTTCGACTACGAGCACTGGATTCCACCGCGCACGGTGTCGGGGCAGTATAACCCCATCATTGCCGAAATCCTCCGCGAAAAGCTGCTCCGCGAATGACCGCCCGGGGCCAGCGCCGGGCCCAAAGGGTCGCCAGTGTCTGGTGCGGCCGGTCTTCCTGGGGGCGCCCGTTGCGAGCGGTGGCGGGCAGGTGGCCCTAGGCCCGGCGGTTACGGTGCGTGTAAGCGCCGGCTCGATGGTCCGCTCTTGTCCCGAGGCGTGCGCGTGCCGGATCCGTTGACGGGCCTCATTGCGCCCCCAGTAGTGGGGCCGCTCT
>JBBIQF010000069.1:1009-2145 GCA_037442445.1 Planctomycetaceae bacterium | reverse complement strand
CCGGTTGACCGCCGCGGCATCCAGCCGGGCGCAGAAGTCGAAGAGGCTCTTGAAGGGCCCGCCGCGGGCGCGGGCGGCGACGATGGCCTCGGCCGCCGCACCCCCGCACCCCTTGATCGCCGCCAGCCCGAACACGATCTTCCCCCCCTCCACCGAGAACTCCGCCTGCGAGCGGTTCACGTCCGGCGGCACGAGTTCGATGCCCATGCGCCGGCAGTCTTCCAGGTGCTCGACCAGCGCGTCCTTGGTCTTGAAGTTCCGCGAGGGGATGTCGCTGGACAGCAGGGCGGCCATGAACTCCACCGGCCAGTGCGCCTTCAAGTACGCCGTCATGTACGCCACCAGCGCATAGGCCGTGCTGTGCGACTTGTTGAATCCGTACCCCGCAAACTTCTCGATCAGGTCGAAGACCTCCTCGGCCTCGGCCTTGGAAAGGCCCTGGGCCTGGGCGCCTTCGACGAACTCGCCCCGGAACTTCTCGATGATGGGGAGCTTTTTCTTGCTGATGGCCTTGATGCAGGTGTAGGCGCTGGCCAGCTTGATGCCGCCCAGGCGGTTCAGAATCCGCATCACCTGCTCCTGGTAGCACATCACCCCGTAGGTCTCTTCCAGGATTTCCCGCATCACGGGGTGCTTGTATTCGGCCTTTTTTCGGCCGTGCTTGATGTGGATGTAGTCATCCACCATGCCGCCTTCGAGCGGGCCCGGCCGGTAGAGCGCATTGGTGGCGATGATATCGCGGAAGTGGGTGGGCTTCATCCGCTGCAACAGGTCGCGGATGCCGCCGCTTTCGAGCTGGAAGACGCCCTTGGTCTCGCCCCGGGCCAACAGCGCGAAGGTCTCGGGATCGTCCAGGGGAAACGCATAGGGGTTGATATCCTGGCCGGTGGTCTGGCGGATCAGGCGCACGACCTTCGAGAGGATGGTGAGGTTCCGCAGGCCCAGGAAATCCATCTTCAGCAGGCCGGCCTTTTCCACGTCGCCCATGGCCCACTGGGTGATCACTTCGTCCTTGTTGGGTAGGCGCTGCACAGGGACGTACTCGACCAGGGGGCGGTCGGCGATGACCACGGCGGCGGCGTGGGTGCCGGCGTTGCGGGCCAATGAAGAAGCCCGCGCCGTGTTGACCTTCGAAA
>JBBIQF010000069.1:0-999 GCA_037442445.1 Planctomycetaceae bacterium | reverse complement strand
GACCTCGCCATCGGTATCGTAGGCCCGGCGGAGGTCGGCGCTTTTCTGGAGGGCGTCGCGCAGGGTGATATGGAGCTGGTCGGGGACCATGGCCACCACCGCATCCACGCGGGGGATGGGAAGCCCTAAGGCGCGGCCCACGTCGCGGATGGCCGCCCGCGCCCCCAGCGTGTTGAACGTGCCGATCTGCGCCACGTTCTCGTGCCCGTACTTCTCCTTGACGTATTGGATGACCTCGCCCCGCCGCTCCTGGCAAAAGTCGATGTCGATGTCCGGGGCCTCCTTGCGGTTCTCGTCCAGGAACCGCTCGAACAGCAGGTCGTACTCCAGCGGGCACACGTGGCTCAGGTACAGGGCATAGGCCACCAGCGACCCCACGCCGGAGCCCCGGGCTGTGGCCTCGATCCCCCGGCTGCGGGCGTAATGCACGAAATCCCAGACGATGAGAAAGTAGTTGGCGAACCCCAGCTTGTTGATCACCGAAAGCTCGCGCTCCAGGCGCTCCCGCACTGCCGGCGCCAGTTGGCCATCGACCATGCGCTTGGGATTGTTCTGGTACCGCTCTTTGAGGCCGGCCAGGCACAGCTCGCGGAGGAACTCTTCCGGCGACTTGCCTTCCGGCGGCGTATAGATCGGAAAGTGCCGCTGCCCCAGTTCCAGGCGGATGTCCACCCGGTCGGCAATCTCCTGGCTCCGCCGCACGGCGTGTTCCAGGCCAGAGAACACGCGGTACATCTCCTCCGGGCTGCGGAGGTAGAACTCGCGGCTTTCCATGCGCATCCGCTTGGTATCGGTGCGGAACTTGCCCGTGTTGATGCACAACAGCACGTCCTGGGCCTCGGCCTCCTCGGGCAGCACGTAATGCACGTCGCTGGTGGCCACCAGGGGCAGGTTCAGTCGCCGGGCCACCTCCACCGCCAGGTGAGGGGCCTTGTCGGGAGAGATGCGGCTTAAGAAGAGGAGGAAGTCCTCCTTCTCCTCCTGGTAGGGGAAGGAGGA
>JBBIQF010000068.1:0-2157 GCA_037442445.1 Planctomycetaceae bacterium | reverse complement strand
GGACCGCTTACCCATGGCTATGAACGTGCATTACCTTTCGCGCCGCGTGGTGCTGCGGGTGTTGCGGCGCCTGCGCGAAATCCATGCGCGCCTGGCGAACCGGCGGTTCTATTGCCTGAGCCTGGCGGGCGAGGTCCGCGATGGCATCTTCATCAATTCCGACATGACGGTAAGCTGCAACTGCCAGGATGTGGACGGTTCGGGCCGGCTGGGCGACTTGCGGGCTGCGCCTTTCGAGGCGCTGTTTGCCGGACCCGCGGCCGAGCGCTTGCGGCGCGAGCTGGCGGCCGGCCGCTTGCCCCTGGACCGCTGCGCCGCCTGTTTCCACCTCCGCATGGTGGACCGCGAACAGGCCCAGCGGCAAGTGACCCAGTACCGGCTGCCCCGCGGCCTGAGCGTCGAGAACACCGTGCGCTGCAATCTGAAATGCCTGAGCTGCTGCCGGCCGCAAATCCTGGCCACCCGCGGCGCCGGCAAGGCGATGGCGCTTGGGGATATGGAGATCATCGGCCAGACACTGGCCCGGCTGGACGCCGAATACTGCGGCTTCTACAACCTCGGCGAGCCGTTCTTCTCCCGCACCGTGCGCCAGGAACTGGAAATTCTCCGCCGCTATCGGCCCGCAATGCACATCCTGGTTTCCACCAACGGGCTGCTCTTGGATAGCGACGAGAAGCGCGAAGCGGCCCTGCTGGCCGATCATATCCTCTTCTCCATCGACGGCATCGATACGCCCATGGTGCGGCGCTACCAGCGGGGCGGGGATTTCGACCGGGCGTATGAGAACCTTGGCCGGCTGGTGGCGCTGCGCAACCGCCGCGGCCTGCGCCGGCCGCGCATCGACTGGAAGTATGTCGTTTTCCGCTGGAACGACCGGCCGGCCTATGTCCGCCGGGCCATCGAACTCGCCCGCCAGGCCGGGGCCGATAGCATCCAGTTCGTCTTCGCCCGGAATCCCGTCTGGGCCATGTCGTGGCGATTCCTGCTCTCGCCGTTTTTCCGCTCGCTGGGTGTTCCCGACGGATGGCGCACGCGGGTGGTGGGGCTGGACCACCGCTGGGCCGATCATGCGGCTGCGGCCCGCCCCGCCGCCTGAGAGGCCTTTAGCCTCCGGCTGGCTTTTGCATCGCAGGGATCGCTTGCCACCAACGGGTTCTTCCCGGCGCACACCAGAAGCACCGCCGGGCTGCCGTGGGCTTGCGCCGATTTGCCGGCCGCGGTTTGCGCCGGCGGCCATGCACGTTATGCTGGGCCCATACATGGGAGGAACGGCCATGCGATGTGCCCTGCGAAGCATGTGTTTTGCGTCTTGGGCATTGATGATCGGGTTGAGTTGCTGCGCCCCGGTTGCCGCCCAGGTGGTGCTCGAAACCCGCGACCTGCGATTGGAGCTCGGCGCCGACGGGCTTGTGCGGAGCCTGCGGGCCAAGACCTCGGGGACCGAGTACGGCTGGACGGCCGAGCCCGGCCCGGTCGCGGCCGTGTATCGCGGCGGGGATTTGACGGTCGCCTCGCAGGTGGACTACCCCGAGAACGAGCCCCCCGTGTACCGCGGCGGGCAGGTCTTCCCCGCCACCGCCGCTTCCCTTGCCGGCGACCGGCTGGTATTGCGGTTCGATGGCGCCGGCTGCTCGGCGACGTATCGTGTTACGCGCCGGCCCGAGTACCTGGCCTTGGAACTCGTGGCGTTCGAGGGCCCGCCCGTGGACCGCATCGACCTGGTGCGGCTGCGGCTGCGCCGGCTGCCGCACTTGGGCCCCTGGATCGATGTGGCCTACGACGACCACTTCGGCGTGTGCCTGTGCGGGGGCAACCTCCAGACCAACGCCGGCCTGGCGGCACGCGACAAGTACATCGAGATGCTGGCCGTGGCCGAACGCCGCGTCGCCCTGGAAGGTACCGTGGCGGTGCTTTTCGGCTGCGACGACCCCCGGCGGCGGTTCCTGGACCGCATGGACGTGGTGGAGCGGGATTTTTCCATGCCCCGCGGCGCCCGGAACCGCCGCCTGGCGTTGCAAGACTATTCATACCTGTGGTGCAGCCCTACGCCGCGGGACGTGGACCAATACATTCGGCTGGCCAAGCGCGCGGGGTTCCGCGTGATCCTCTATTCCTATACCGCTTTCAGCCGGGGGGCAGGGCATTTCGTGTGGAACG
>JBBIQF010000067.1:0-2160 GCA_037442445.1 Planctomycetaceae bacterium | reverse complement strand
GGTTCGCCGGCCTCGACCTGGATAAGGCGGTCGTGGCTGCGGAACTCGCCCGCAGTGCGGCGCACGTTGGCCCCCTGGAGGGCCCGCTGGATCTCCAAGGCCGATACGCCATAGGCTGCCATGCGCTCCGGGTCCAATAGGACTTGCACCACCCGCCGGCGCCCACCGACCACGTAGGCCCGCGACACGTTCGCCACGCCGGCCAGGCGCTCGGTAACCTCCTCGGCCACCCGGCGGAGCGTCATTTCGTCAGACGTGCTGCTGGCCAGCGTCAGGGTCACGATGGGCACATCGTCGATTTCGACGGGCTTGATGACCCACCCGGTC
Source organism: Planctomycetaceae bacterium (assembly GCA_037442445.1). Lineage (GTDB taxonomy): Bacteria > Planctomycetota > Planctomycetia > Pirellulales > Thermoguttaceae > JANLFZ01. Next base: position 1,833 of record JBBIQF010000067.1, on the reverse strand, counting down.
ACCCCCGGGGGGACCAGGTCCAGGTGCTCGTCGATCTTCTTGTAGAGCTTTACCAGGCTCCGCTCGCGGTCTTCGCCCACGTAGTACCGCACCGTAATGATGCCCAGCCCCTGCCGGCTCATCGAGTACACGTATTCCACGCCGTCGATCTGGTAGAGGATCTTTTCCAGCGGCGTGGTGACGAGCTGTTCGACCTCCTCGGCTGTGTGGCCGGGAAAGTTCACGTACACGTCGGCCAGAGGGACGATGATTTGCGGGTCCTCCTCGCGCGGGGTCCACCACAAGGCGACGATTCCCAGCACGGTGGCCAGCAGGATGAGGATCACCGAGAGATTCGAGCCCAGAAACGCCTGGACGATGCGGTTGGTGAAATGATGGGCTTCAGGCCCGGCAGCGGCCGGTTCAGTCATGGCGGACCTCCTCAGACGCGGCGGAGTTTGGGGGCAGCACCACGTGTTCGCCTTCGCGCAGGCCGGAGAGGACTTCGATATCGCCGTTCAGGGCGCGGCCGGTGCGCACGGCCCGGCGGACGGCCCGGCCATCCTCCACGACCTCGACCAGTTCGATCTGCCCGACGCGCCGCACGGCCTGCCGGGGGATGACCAAAAGCGTCTCTTCGTCCAGCGGGATCATCAGCCGGCCGAACATCCCCGTGTACACCCCGGGCGGGCACGGGCCGGTGACCTTGACCTGGAACGCTCGGCTTTCGGCCTGGGCCTGCGGGACGATCTCGCTGACCGTGCCGGCGCACTGCTTCTGGAGGCCTTCGACGCGCACGTCGATGTTCTGGCCGACCCGCAACCGCTGGGCCAGCGACTCGCGGACACTGGCCACGAGCTGCATGCGGGCGGGATCGAACAGCGTGACCAGCACTTGGCCGGGAGTTACCGTATCGCCCACATCGACCTTCTTGTCGATGACCACGCCGTCCATGGGGGCGCGGATCGTGGCCCAGTCGAGCGTGGCCTGAACTTCTTTGATGGCCTCCTCGGCGCGGTGGAGATCGGCCTCGGCGGCTTTCAGCGCGGTGGCTGCCCGCTCGTACTCTTGCGGGGTGATGGCTTTGGCGGGAAGCAATTGCCGGGCACGCTGCTCATCGGCAGCCGCCTGTTGGCGGGCGGCAGCGGCCGCCTTCAGCGCCGCTTTGGCCTGCTGGAGCCGGGCCTGAAGGTCCGAATCGTCCAAGCGGATGAGCACTTCGCCGGCCTTGACCCGCTGGCCGGCTTTGACCCGCACTTCCACCACGCGGGCAAGCAGTTTGGAGCCCACGCTGGTCTCGTGGACGGCGCGGATGGTGCCCACGGCCGTCTCGGCCCGCGGGATCCTGATCGCCCGCACTTGGACCACCGGCCCCGAAGGGGCCGAGGCCTCGCCGGGCGATGGCCCGGCCACGGGCACCTTGGGCTCGAACTTGCCGGCCAGCCAGAGCATGAGCACCACCACCGCAGCCGAAAAGCCGAGAAACATCGCGGTCTGCACCACTAGCCGCAACCCGCGCGCAGCACTTTTCGGGCGAACGTTCATAAGAGATTGGCTCCTACTTTCGATGCAGGGTTTCTACGAGTATGGATGCCCCAGAAGCGGCAGGGTTACAGCCGGCGGACCGGCGGCCCCCGGGGCCGCCAACCACGTCGCCGCAAGGCTCCGAGCCGCGGGCCTGCTCCCCCATTCGGTGGAGGCGGAGGCTACCCGCCTTTCATGCTACGATTTCCGCCAAAGCCTGGCGTGCTGCGGCAAGCGTCGCCGCGATGTCCTCCTCGGTGTGGGCCGCCGATACGAACCAGGCCTCGAACTGGCTGCACGGCAAGTACATGCCGCGGTCGAGCATCGCCC
>JBBIQF010000066.1:0-2177 GCA_037442445.1 Planctomycetaceae bacterium | reverse complement strand
CCCAGGAAGATGGCCGACGGGAAATAGGCCAGGTACTGGAACGGGGCCGCCTTGATGGCCTGCCCCCACATTCCGGGCAGCATGTCCAGCGGAAACATGTGCCCCGAACAAAAATAACTCAGCAGCATGTAGATAAACAATAGCGAGCTGATCTCCAGGAACCAGAAGCCCAAAAGCCCCAGCGTAACCTCCATGAAAAAGCCCAGAAGGAAAGCCAAAAGCAGCGACGCGACATAGGCCGCAAAGGTCGGCCCGTGGGGCCAGCCGGGAAAGTACGACCGCAGCAAGTAAAATACCGCCGCGAAAGGCACTACGGCGATCGCATAGTACACCAGCTTATGGGCAACGCGATAAAGGAACAAGAAGCCGATGAGGTCCACCGGCTGGGTCAGGTACTTTTTGACCGCCCCGCTGCGGATGTCGCGGGTGATGCCCGAGGCCAGCCCCGGCATGCTCGAAAACGCCCGGCTGACCATGGTCAAGAGGTAATAGGCGATGAAGTCGTGGTAGCTGTAGCCCGCCACCCGGTCCACACCGCTACCGAGGGTTTCTACCGCCGAGAAGACCGCTTTCCACAAGAATATCTGCGTCACGATGGGCAGGAAGCGCATCAGGGTGCCCAGCGCGAAGTCTCCCCGGTACACCAGCCGCTCCTCAATGCTGATGCTCAGGATGGTCCACCAGATGCCCGCGCGAGCTAGCATGGTCGGGACGGTTTTCGGGGTGTTAAACGGGGTTGGCCGGCACGATGCCCTCCGGCTGGGCCTGGCAGAACAACTCGGCGATCACCTCCTCTAGGGGCGGGTCCTCCACGCTCACATCCTCCACGGTGTATGACGCCAGGATACTGCCCAGCACTTCGGGCACCGCCTGGCGCGCCACGCGGAGTTTGACCCGGGGGGCCTCGGCCGAAAGGACCTCGCCATAGCGCGAAAGCTCGGGTGGCACCTGGCCATCGGACATCTGGAGCGAAATCACCTTCGCCCGGCTGAAGCGATCGACGATGCCCACCAGCGAGCCGTCGTACACGATCCGCCCTGCGGCGATGATCACCACGCGCCGGCACAGGGCGGCCACGTCCTTCATGTTATGGCTGGTCAATAGCACGGTGATCTTGCGGGACTGCTGGTAGTGTCGGAGGAACTTCTGCACCTGGTATTGGGCGATGACATCCAGCCCGATGGTGGGCTCGTCCAGGAAGAGCACCTCCGGCGAGTGGAGCAAGGCGGCGATCAGCTCCATTTTCATCCGCTCGCCCAGCGACAGTTCGCGGACCGGTTGCGCCAGCAGATGGCGCACGCCCAGCATATCGGTCAGTTCGTCGCGGGTTCGCTCGAACTCGCGGGGTTCGATGCGGTAGATGTGCTGGTGCAGGCGGAACGACTCGGCGGCAGGGAGGTCCCACCAGAGCTGGTTCTTCTGGCCCATCACCAAGGCGAACCGCCGCCGGTAGGCGTTCTCGCGGTGCCAGGGGATGTGGCCCAGCACTCGGGCGGTTCCGCTGGTGGGCGTCAGGACCCCCGAAAGGAGCTTCAGCGTGGTGGTCTTGCCTGCGCCGTTGGGGCCGAGAAACGCTACAAACTCGCCGCGCTGGACATCCAGGTCGATCGAGCGTACCGCCTCGACCACCCGATACTGGCGCCGGAACAGCCCGCGGATCGACGCCGCAAGCCCCTCCTTCTTCTGGTACACTCGGTACGATTTGCACAAACCCCGCACTTCGATGACGGCCATAACCGGCGCATTATACCGTGCGCGGCGGGCCCGTGGCGCGGTGGCCTGGCAAGGGGGGGACCCGATGCGGGGGAGCGGCCCGGCTGCTAGGATGCCCCGCCTTCCCGCTGGCCTTTGAGTGCGGCCGTGGCGGCCCGCCGGCGCAGTTGGCCACAAGCGGCGTCGATGCGGTCCCCTTTGCGCCAGCGGATGGCCACCGCTAGGCCCGCCTGCTCCAGAATCTCCACGAACCGTTTGGTGGCCACTGCGGCGGGAGTGCGGTAGGGCAGCCCCGCTACCGGATTGTAAGGGATGAGGTTCACCAAGGCTGGCCGGCTTTTCAGCAAGGCCGCCAGGCTCCGCGCGTGGTGGGGTTGGTCGTTGATGCCCGCCAAGAGCACGTATTCGTAGGTGACGCGCCGGCCGGTGCGGGCAAAGTAATCGTCGGCGGCAGCCAGGATGGC
>JBBIQF010000065.1:0-2188 GCA_037442445.1 Planctomycetaceae bacterium | reverse complement strand
CTTACCACGGCCAGTTTTTCCAGAACTCCGATCCCGCCGCTTTGCCCCGGCCTTACCCCCCTCTTGCAAGGTATAAACTCAGCACAGCCAGATCCGCCGGGGTAATCCCACTAATCCGCCCCGCTTGCGCAAGATTGGCCGGCCGCACCCGGCTGAACTTCTCCCGCGCCTCGGCCCGCAGATGCACCACCCGGTCGTAGTCGAAACCCTCCGGGATGCGGCGCTCGGCCAGCCGCCGCTGCCGTTGGATTTCCTCCTCCTCCCGGGCCAGGTACCCCGCGTACTTGACATCCCACGTGACCTGGTAGGCCACCTCCCGCGGCACGGCCGCCAACTCGGGGAGCCGGGCCACCATGTCCTCCCAGGTCGTTTCCGTGCGCCGTAAGAGGGCCGCCAGGGGCTGGCCTTCGGCCCGGTTGTCTTCCAGCAGGCGCATCACGCGGGCGATCTGGGCCTCCTTGGCCTGGAGCCGCTCCCACCGCTGGCGATCGACCAGCCCCACGGCATACCCCAGCGGCGTCAAGCGGCGGTCGGCATTGTCGTGCCGCAACCGCAGCCGGTGTTCGGCCCGGCTGGTGAACATGCGGTATGGCTCGTCCACCCCCCGCGTTACCAGATCGTCGATCATCACCCCCAGATACGCTTCGTGCCGCTTCAGCACCAGCGGCTCCTTGCCCGCCAGCTTTAGCGCCGCGTTGGCCCCGGCCAGCAAGCCCTGGCCGGCCGCCTCTTCATACCCCGTGGTCCCGTTGACCTGCCCGGCCAGGAACAGCCCGGACACACGCTTCGTCTCCAGCGACGGCCACAACTGGTCCGGCGGAACGTAATCGTATTCGATGGCGTAGCCGTACCGCACGATCTCGGCCCGTTCCAGGCCGGGGATCTGCCGCACCATCTCGTCCTGCACCTCGCGGGGCAGGCTGGTCGAAAGGCCGTTGACGTACACCTCGTGGGTATTGCGGCCTTCGGGCTCCAGAAATATCTGGTGCCGCGTGCGATCGGCAAAACGGACCACTTTGGTTTCGATCGACGGGCAGTACCGGGGCCCCGTCGAGCGGATCTGCCCGGTGTACATCGGCGCCCGGTCCAGGTTCGCCCGGATGATCTCGTGGACCGCCGGCGTGGTGTAGGTGATCCAGCACGGCAGTTGCGGCTGGGCGATCCGCTCGGTGAGGAACGAGAAGGGCTGGGGATCGTCATCGCCCCATTGGCACTGGAGGCGCTGGGTATCGATGGTCCGGCCGTTCAAGCGAGGCGGCGTGCCGGTCTTGAATCGGCCCAGGCGGAAGCCCAGGCGCTCCAGCGCCCGGCTGAGTCCCTCGTGGGTGGGCTCGCCGGCCCGGCCCCCAGGAAGCGTCTTGGGCCCGTAGTGCAGCAAGCCGCGCATGAAGGTCCCCGCGGAGAGCACCACCGCCCGCGCCCGGTACACCGCTCCGCCCAGCACGCGGATTCCGGCGATTCGGGGTTCCGGATGGCCTTCGACCAGAAGGTCTTCGACCATCTCCTGGCGGAGCCAAAGGCCGGGCTGCTCTTCGCAGATGCGTTTGATTTCCTGCGCATAGGCCCGGCGGTCGGCCTGGGCGCGGGGGCCGTGCATGGCCGGCCCTTTGCTCCGGTTGAGCACCCGGAACTGGATGCCCGCCGCATCGATGGCCCGCCCCATCGCGCCCCCCAGGGCGTCGATCTCGCGTACGATCTGCCCTTTGGCCACGCCGCCGATGGCCGGGTTGCAGCTCATCTGCCCCAGCGTATCGAGATTGGCGGTCACCAGCGCGGTTTTGGCCCCCAGGCGTGCCGCGGCCAGGGCTGCCTCGGTCCCGGCGTGGCCGCCACCCACGACGATCACGTCGAACTCGTATGCCACCTCGGCCATCGAAACGGGGACGTCCCTAGTTTTCGGCGCGGCTTTGACCGCTGCCCCTTGGCCGCCCCGGGCTCCGCAGCGTGTGCAACAGCCCCAGCCGCCGTGCCTGTTCGGCCTGCCACGCCGGGCTGCCAAACGGCCGGTTCCGGACAATGCACGTGCGGATCGCGTCCGCCTCGCTTTGCGGCATGGGCCGCTGCACCAACTGCACCCAGTTGGCGGGCCGCGGGACCGGCCAGTCGCTCAAAAGGGCCTTGAGTGCCGCATCGCCATGCCGCCGCACCCACAGGCTGCCCCAGCGCCACTGCTCGGCGCGCTGGACCA
>JBBIQF010000064.1:0-2194 GCA_037442445.1 Planctomycetaceae bacterium | reverse complement strand
CATAATCCCGCACGGCAAAGGCCCGCGGCTTATGGTCGGCCGCACCGGCGATGGTCCATTCCAGGCGTGCAGGGCGATCGGGTTCGACGAAGAACGCCTCCACATGCCGCGGCCGCCAGAGCTGATCTCCCTTGGCCGCCACCGCCAGCCCGCACGCCACCATCAGCGCCAGTAGCCATCGCCGATACTGCATCGCATGTCCCTCCACGGAAGCCCGGCGGTATTATAGCAAACCCCCCACCGCCGCCGGGCGCCGCGATGCGGTGCTTGGAATCCGCCTCGGGGACCCCGCGCCTCGATGGGCTCTCTATTCGAGCACCGCCAGGGCGATGGCCACCTTGCCCAGCGGGGCACTGACCTGGATGCCCGCCACCCGGTCCCGGATCCGCTCGACCGAATCCCGGGCGATCTCGATGCCCACCTTGAGCTGGTCGTCGCGGCTGGTGGCCGCCGCCATCCGCTCCATCACCGTGTCGGGAATGACCACCCCCGGCACTTCGTTTTTCATGAACGAGGCATTGCGGTAGCTCACCAGCGGCCAGACGCCGGCCACGATGGGGATGGCAAAGCGCTCGACGCGATCGAGGAACCGCAGCAGGGCCTCGGGGTCGAAGACGGGCTGGGTGATGGCGAACTCGGCCCCGGCCTCGACCTTCTGCCGGAAGCGATCGACCTCGCGATCCTGGTCCAGCGCCGTGGGGTCGAGGCCCACCCCAATGGCCGCCGCCGTCGGCGGATCGATGGGCTGCCCCCCCAGGTCGATGCCCCGGTTGAGCCGCCGCTGCACGGCCACCATGCCGATCGAATCGGTATCGAAAACCCCGGTGGCGGCCGGGTAGTTGCCCAGCTTGGGCGGATCGCCCGTGATGAACAGGATGTTGCGGATCTCGCAGGCGGCGCAGGCCAATAGGTCGGCCTGCATGCCGATGAGGTTCCGGTCGCGGCAGCAGAAGTGGAGGATCACCTCGATCATCGCTTCCTGCTGGATGCGGTAGGCGGCCACCAGCGGCGAGATGCGGGAACTGGCCCGGGGCCCGTCCGGCACGTTGATGGCGTCCACCCCGTGGCGGTGCAGCAGCTTGCTTTTGGCGATGGTATCGCTGAGGTCGTAGCCCCGCGGCGGCACCAGCTCCACCGTCGTAACCCACTGGCGGTGCGCCAGCTTCCACGCCAGGCGCGATCGCTCGGCAAAGGGCACCTCGGGCTTCTCTTCGACCGCCGGGGCCGGTTCGAGCAGAACCTTGTGCACCCGCGCCTTCTGGAGGGGCTTGACCGCCTTGGCCACCTCGCGGATGTGCTCCGGCGTCGTCCCGCAGCAGCCCCCCACGCCAATCGCCCCCAGGCTGACGTAGCGCTTGGCATACTCGGCCAGATACTCGGGCGAGCAGTAGTAGATGCGGCGGTTCTCGACCTCTTTGGGCACCCCCGCATTGGGCTGCACGATCAGGTGGCGGACCCGTCGCACCGCAGTCTCGACCGGCCCAAGCAAACCGTCCGGCCCGGTACCGCAATTCATGCCCCAGGCCGCCGGCTGGGGACAGTCCTCCGGCAAAGGGGCCAACATCCGCTCGACCGACTCGCCCGAGGCCGTCTCGCCATGGTCCACCAGCGCGAACGACAGCACGTACGGCACCTCAGGCATGTGCCGCATCGCCCGGGCGCACTGCTCGATGGCCTTGCGCGACGGCTGCGTCTCGAACAGTATGAAATCCGCCCCGCCCTCAAGCAGCGCCTGAATCTGCTCGACCAGCATCGGCTCGATCTGGTCCTCGAACTGCGGCTGCTGCGGCATGGGGCCGATGGAACCGGCCACGAACACCAACCGCCCGGCTTCGTCGGCCACCGAGCGGGCCAGCCGGGCACCGGCGCGGTTGATGTCGGCCAGGCGCTCGGCCAGGCCGAACCGCCCCAAAGCCACCCGGTTGGCCCCGAACGTGTTGGTCGTCAGCACGTCGGCCCCCGCTTGGCAGTAGTCTTGATGAATCCCGCGAATGAGCTTGGGCTCGGATATCGACAGCTCGTCGAAACAGCGGTTCGTAAAGACGTGGTGCCGATAGATTTCGGTCCCCATCGCCCCGTCGAAGATGAGCACACCTTCGTGAAGGGCCGCCAGGAAGGCCTCGGCAGACATATGGGCTCGCTCCGTTTCCCCAATTATCGGGTACTATAAAACCACCAGATGGCAGTACACCCC
>JBBIQF010000063.1:1961-2196 GCA_037442445.1 Planctomycetaceae bacterium | reverse complement strand
TCCCGGGGCACTGACCCCGACCGAGATCTTGCGGGCATGGGAGGCGGGCGCCGATATCGTCAAGGTCTTCCCGTGCGACAGCGTCGGGCCGGGCTACTTGAAGGCCCTGCGCGGTCCGCTGCCGCAAGTCCGCCTGATGCCCACTGGCGGTGTGACGCTCCAGACGGTGGCCGACTTCCTCCGAGCGGGGGCGTGCGCGTTGGGCATCGGCGGGGCACTGGTGGAACCCAAGGCC
>JBBIQF010000063.1:539-1949 GCA_037442445.1 Planctomycetaceae bacterium | reverse complement strand
ATTTCGCGCGTATCGAATCGCTTGCCCGGCAGTACGTGGAGATCGTGCGGTCGGTCCGCCAGACGGCATAGGGGGGCGGCCTGGCACGCAGCGAGCGAGTTTGCCGCTGGGGTAAACGTGCCGGCCTGTTCTTGCCGCGCGTGCCTGGCGCTCGGTCATTGGTGCTTGGTACTTGGTCATTGGACATTTGGCTTTCGACATTCGTCATTCGACATTGGTCCTTGGTCATTGGTGCTTGGTGCTTGGTCATTGGACATTTGGCTTTCGACATTCGTCATTTGCCTTTCGACATTCGCCATTGATCCCTCTTGCGGGCCGCGTGCCTGCCAACCACGCACCTACTGAAGTGGCGGGTTACCGGGGGCCGATACTGACACCGGAGAGGTGCGCATGCGTTGGACTCCGGTGTTGCTGACTGCCGCGGCCGTGCTGGCTGGCTGGACGCCCTCGGCTAGCGCGCAGGCAGGGGACCTGGACCGCGGCGAGCCCCTTGCCACCCGGTATGCGGAATTCTCCATCCCTTTTCGCCTGGATTCGGCGGCGGTGCGGACCGGCGAAATCGTCGAAGTCCAACTCTACGTGTCCGACGATGCGGGGGCCACCTGGCGCCTGGCCGGGCGGGTGGAACCCACCGCCACGGTCTTTCGTTTCCGTGCGGCCAAAGACGGGGTGTATTGGTTTGTACTCCACACGGTGCGGCGCGGCGAACCGGTGGGTGCGCCGCCCACGGACCGGCCCGGGCTCCGCGTGCTGGTCGATACCACACCCCCGGTGCTGCGCCTGGAGGCTGGGCAGAAATCGTCGGGTGAAGTGTGGGCCCGCTGGACCATCGACGAGCCGAACCTGGACGCCCAAAGCTTCCTGCTCCAGTACCGCACGGGGCCGGAGCAGCCTTGGCAGTCGGTGCCGCTGCAAGGCGAGGCGTTTTCCGGAGCAAGCCAGGGTTGTGCGGGCCAGGCCACGTGGTGGCCGCTTGCAAGCTTCCGCCGCCTGGAGATTCGCGGCGAGGTCTCGGACAAAGCGGGCAATCGTGCGGTGGCGCATGCCCAAGTGGGCGGCCCGGGGGAAACGTCTTCCAAGCGAGCAGAGGATTCCCAGCACGCAAGCAACGAGGGCTCACGGCCTGGGGGGTGGCGGCCGGCGGCTACTTCCGGCGAGACATCACCGGGCAATTCGCCGGCCGGCGTGTTGGGGCCACCCAGCGGCACCGGCGATGCTGGCATCGGCAAGGCCGGACCGGCAGAGGGCGGCACGCCAAGCGAATCGGGCAAGACGGCTGGCCTGCGCGCCATCCCCGCCGCTATGACGCTGGCTGGCCGGCCCGACAGCGGCCGCCCCAAGCAGGAACTGCCCGTGGCCATCCAGTTCGGTGCCGGGGGATCGGCAGAGGGCGCGGCGCCGGCCATGGGG
>JBBIQF010000063.1:0-500 GCA_037442445.1 Planctomycetaceae bacterium | reverse complement strand
TACTGTCCCCGCGCTTCCGCCGGGGGTCCGGCCCCGGATGATCAACTCGCGGCGGTTCGAGTTGACCTACGATGTGGAATCGGTGGGGCCTTCGGGCATCGGCCGAGTCGAGTTGTGGGGCACGCGGGATGGCGGGCGGAGTTGGAGCAGTTTTGGCGTGGACGAGGACCGCAAGAGCCCGCTTTTGGTGACGGTGGACGAGGAGGGTATTTTCGGTTTCCGGGTGGTGGTAACCAGCGGTGCGGGGCTGGGGGGCGAGCCACCCAAGAGCGGCGATGCGCCGGACGTGTGGATTGGCGTGGACCTGACCAAACCCGCTTGCCGGATCGTGTCGGCAGAGCCGGCGCCGGGGTCTGCGGGGCGGCTGTCCATCCGCTGGGAAGCGTCGGACATGGCGCTGGCCGAGCGGCCGGTAAGCCTCTTCTACAGCACCGGGGCCGACGGCCCGTGGACACCCATCGCCGTGGGCCTGGAAAACACCGGCGAGTACAAGTGGGCGG
>JBBIQF010000062.1:0-2205 GCA_037442445.1 Planctomycetaceae bacterium | reverse complement strand
CCAAGAGTGAAGTGCATCAGCACGAGCCGGGGGCGTCAGCCCCCGGTGCGGCCGGCACCTCGCGTTTCCCCAAACCCCACCCCGGGCTGACGCCCGGGGCTCGACCGCATGGCGGTGTTTCCGTGGAAAGCGGTTGCGCCAGTGGCCTGTTTGCAGGTCACCCGAGTTACTCCGCTGCCTGCCGGCGCCCGTTTCGCCCCAAGACGCTGGGACTCGCAGAGTTGCGCCGCTATCGGGTGGTTGCCCAAAGCGGGTTGGCGGGCTATTATCACGGTCTGGGCGCCGGCAAACATGGGTAACGCCCCCACTCGGTGGCGGAACTCACGTACCCATTGCCGGCCCGCTTTTTTGACATTCAGCATAATCCGGCGGCGGTTGGCTTAGCCGGCCATGTCGCTCGATCGTTTGCGGGGCCCTGGTCGGATGGAGGGACGTAACCTCAGATCATGAAAGGCAACACCCACCTGGTCGCGCTGCGGTGGCTGGTCGCTTGGCTCCCGAGGATCGCCCTATTGCGCAAGGAGCGGCTTCGCAGCCAGCTTCGGTTGTTGGCGCTGGCCGGGCTGGTGGGGATTGTTGCGGGGGTCGGGGCGATCGTTTTCTACGTGGCCACTCGGGCCGCCGAACATGCGGCGCTCGGCATGGTGGCGGGATACTATCCGGAGCCCCGCCCCGGTGGCGAGAATCCCCTCTCTTGGCTGCCGGTGGTGCCGCGCCCTTTGAACTTGTGGCTGTTGGTGTTGGTCCCAACCCTGGGCGGGTTGTGCAGCGGGATCTTGGTCTTCACCATCGCCCCGGAGGCGGAGGGGCACGGCACCGATTCGGCGATCGCGGCCTACCATCACCGCCAGGGCCAGATTCGCCCTCGCGTACCTCTGGTGAAGATCGTAGCCAGTGCCTTGACCCTGGGAACCGGGGGATCGGGAGGCCGCGAAGGCCCTATCGCCCAGATTGGTGCGGGGTTCGGCTCCCTCTTGGCCAACCTCCTCCGCCTGCGCCCCGCGGAGCGCCGCGTGCTGATGGCGGCAGGGATGGGATCAGGCATTGCGGCCATCTTTCGCGCCCCGCTGGCCGGCACCATGTTTGCCGCCGAAGTCCTTTACCGCTCCCCCGAGTTCGAGGCCGAGGTCATCATCCCTACCGGCATCGCCAGCGTGGTTTCGTATTGCATATTCGGGGCGTATAGCGGATGGGAGCCGCTGTTTCACATCCCGGCACTCCATTTCAACAGCCCCTGGGAACTGGGGCCGTATGCCCTCTTGGCGCTGTGCATGGTGCTCTTGGCGATGCTGTACACTCGGACCTTCTACGCTTGCCAGCGGGGGTTTGGGCGCCTGCCGATTCCCCGGCATCTTCGGCCGGCGCTGGGGGCCATGCTGACCGGCGTGCTGGCCGTGGGGCTGTACCTGGCGGCCCGGCATCTTTGGTTCGGCCCGGCCACCGGCGGGTTGCGCGACCCCGCCCGGCAGGCGCTGGCCGTGCTGGCCTTCGGCTACTCGGCCATCCAGGACGCGCTGGCCCGCGACACCGAGGTGCTGGCCGCGCTACTGCTGGTGATCGCCCTCGGAAAGATCGCCACCACCGGCTTGACCATCGGCAGCGGCGGATCGGGAGGGGTCTTCGGCCCATCGATGGTCATCGGGGGTTGCGGCGGCGGGGCCCTCGGCGCGGTGCTCCACCAGTACTGGCCCCACCTGGTTCCCCACCCGGCGAGCTTCGTCATTGTGGGCATGGCCGGTTTTTTCTCCGCGGCCGCCAAAACCCCCTTCTCCACGCTGGTCATGGTCAGCGAACTGACCGGCGGCTACACGCTGCTGTTGCCTTCGCTTTGGGTGTGCACGCTGGCTTTCGTGCTTTCCGACGAACAGTCGATCTACGGCTCGCAGGTCGATAGCCGCTCCCGCTCGCCCGCCCACCAGGGGAGCTACGTGCGGGAAATCCTGGGCAAGGTTCGCCTGGCCGGGTTCTTGCCCTCGCAGAAGGCGATTGCACCGCTTCGGCCTAGCGATTCGCTTCCGGCGGTGATCGACCGCCTGGAAGATGCCGCCTTCTCCGTACTGCCCGTGGCCGATGGCGAGGGCCGCCTGTTGGGTATCGTGAACCTGGAAGAGGTGCACCTGGCTGCCCAAGAGCCGTCGCTGGCCTCGCTGATCGTGGCCGCCGACATGATGCGAAGCGACGTCCGCCCCCTGACCCCCGAGGACA
>JBBIQF010000061.1:1528-2209 GCA_037442445.1 Planctomycetaceae bacterium | reverse complement strand
GGGAGCGGTTTGGCGGGGACCGGCTTCCAGCATTCGGCAGCGATGGCCGCCAGGTGCCCCCGGCCGTAGCCGGCAATGGCCGCACACGTCTCGGCCACTTGCTGATTCCAGGGATCGTCGAATAGCGAGGCGATGATCGCCGGCCCGATCGGGTCTCCCCCGGTCCAGTAATGCTTCCAGCAGGGATCGGTATAGGACTCGGGCATGCCGGCCGGCTCGACATTATAGGGGTAATAAGGGATCGTCTTGCGGAGCATCTCCAAGGCCCGCGGATCGCGCGACACGAGCCAGTACCGGGCCAGATACGCCACGGTCAGGCCGTGATATACAAAGCACTCGTTCTGCGTATGCGTGTAGGTGAAGGCGCCGCCGGGGTACACGGCCGAGTCCAGGATGCGCAGGAACGCATCGCGCTCGGCCGCATACTGCTGGAGCTTCCAGCGCCGATAGGCCAGTTCCATGATCAGCACGTAGTGCACGTCCATGTTCGGGTAGGCGGGCTGGCGGATGTCGGGGCGGCGGGCCAGCCGGCCGGTGCCGTACTCGGCCACCTGGTAATCCACCAGGCGTTTGAAGCCGGCATCGAGTTCCGCCTGCCACGGCTCGGGCAGGAGGGCGGGATAGGCGGCCTCCAACTCGGCCCAGGCATCCAGGGCCGGCGCCAGGCAGAAGCGGTTGATA
>JBBIQF010000061.1:0-1518 GCA_037442445.1 Planctomycetaceae bacterium | reverse complement strand
TCGCGCCCGTGTACCGCGGTGCGATCCACATTGAAATCGCCCTCGGTGTGCTGGTGCGCGATGGTGTCCAGCAGGTTCAAGGCATTGGTCAGCGCCAGCGGATGGTGGTGCAAGGGGCTTGCCGGCCGCGAGATCGACCACACTAGGGCAAACAGCGTGTCGCCGAAGGTGCGGAACGACCAGGCGTCGGGGATGGCCTGGTATCCGCGGCGGCCCTTGGGCCAGGAGCGTTCCGACTCGATCCACGGCCGCACCCCGCCCACCACGCTGCGAAAATACCGGTTCTTGTCCCAGCCAAGGCGGTCGGGCTCATCCGGCCGGCGAGGCAATACGTGTTCCAAAACGGCCTGGGGATCGGCCAGCCGGCGGTCGAGCGCGGCCAGAAGGGCCGGGGCTTTTTCGACCAACTCCGGCTCCTCGGCCTCCAGGTAGCGCTGGATGTCGTCGGCGCACCAGGCCAGTGCGGTCCAGTAGGCGCGGGCCCGGTCCACGTACTTGCCGGCGGCGGCCGACTCGTCCAGCCGGGCTTTGAGCGCTGCCAGGCGCTGGCGCACCGCCTGGAGATGCGGGGCCGACTGCTCGATCACCTTCTGCCGCGACGCCTGGCGCTGAGCTTGCCGAGCGAGTTCGGCGGGAGTGGCCGGCGCAAAGGCGATGTCGTCCAGCCAGATGTCCACCGGCTTGTCGGGGCGGGCTGCATGGACCATGAACTCCAGGAACGCCAGCCGGGCCATATCGCGCTGGCGCACGCCATTGGCCGGCGTGGCGAAGTGTTCCAGGTCCAGCGAGACCTCGCGCCATCCCACGAAGTCGAGCGCCACCGCCTGCCGGGCGTTGATGTAATAGAGCCACTTGCCGCGTTCCGGGGCAGGGGCCCCCAGATGCACCTCCAGGCGATGCCCGCTGCCATCGCCCCGCACGCGGAAGACCACATGCACCACGCCCTCGGCCGAGTGGGGCTCGAAATACCGCGTGGCCCAAGCAAACCCATACTCCCCGAAATCGCTTTGCAGCGACAAGGCCTTGTTGGGCCCCTCGTGGGCGAGGCTGATTCGGGTGTTGTCCTTGTGGCGCCAGCCGGCCAGCGAGCCGTCGCTGAAGTCCCACCGCACCCCCAGCAGCGTCTTTGCGGGCGATTGGGGCTTCGCGGGGCCGGAGGCCGCCGCACCGCCGGCCGCCGCCGGGCTTGCCCCGTGGTGCGCACGCCAATTCCAATAGCCGCCGGCCAGCGAAACCACCGCCAGGACCAAGGCCGCTACCGCGATGCGGGCAGGTTTATGGACCATGGGAAGCACCCGGCAAAGGGAGGCGAACAGCCGGAAAGGCGACCCCCTAGGGCGATTGCTCCCGCGGAAGCCGGCCACGCCGGCTGGTGGTGGCACGGCGCTGGTTCCGCTTGCACGCGGCGAATCGCAGGGATTGCAGGGGGCGCGTCGTGGTTCACCGGTCGCGGAGCACATGCCCGCGCACATTCTTCTCCCGAGCGTGGCTGTATCCGTACGTTACGATCTCGCCCAG
>JBBIQF010000060.1:1461-2209 GCA_037442445.1 Planctomycetaceae bacterium | reverse complement strand
ACACCGTGGCCTCGTCCAGCGAGGAGATGGCGGCCAATGTGCGGGCCGTGGCCTCGGCCATCGAGCAGATGAATGCCAGCATCTCCGAGGTGGCCCGCAATGCCGAGCAAGCCGCGGGCGTGGCCCGCAATGCCGCCCGGCTGGCCAGCGACAGCAACTCCAAGATCGCCCAACTGGGTGCCGCGGCCAAGGAGATCGGCAACGTGATCGAGGTGATCCAGGACATTGCCGAGCAGACCAACCTGCTGGCGCTGAACGCCACGATCGAGGCGGCCCGGGCCGGCGAGGCCGGCAAGGGATTTGCCGTGGTCGCCACCGAGGTGAAGGAGCTGGCCCGCCAGACCGCCGCCGCCACCGAGGACATCCGCCGGCGGATCGAGGCCATCCAGGCCACCACCGGCGAGACGGTGCAATCGATCGAGCAGATCACCCAGGTGATCGACCAGGTCAACAACGTGTCGCAGACCATCGCCTCGGCTGTCGAGGAACAGACCGTGACCACCAAGGAAATCGCCCAGAACGTCGCGCAGACCTCCACGGCAGTGGAAGCCGTGGCGGGCGGGGTGGCGCAGTCGGCCTCGGCCACCCAAGAGATCACGCGCAACATCGCAGGGGTGGACCAGGCGGCCAGCCAGACCGCCCAAGGGGCCTCGGTCACGCAGACGGCCAGCCAGACCCTGGCCCAACTGGCCGAGCAGTTGCAAACCCTGGTGGGCCAATTCCAGGTGTAGGCCGTAGGTGGGTGCTT
>JBBIQF010000060.1:0-1434 GCA_037442445.1 Planctomycetaceae bacterium | reverse complement strand
TGTCGCGTGCGTGCAAGCACGCACCCTACACGGCGAATGCCGAAAGTCAAATGTCGAATGACGAAGTACCAAGTACCCATGACCACGCACAAGGGGCGAAGCGGGTAGGGCGGGCGCCGGCACCGCTAATATGTCCCCGGCGGCTCGTTGTTGCCGCGCGCTGGTCATTTGGTCATTGGCGCTTGGTCATTGGTCGTTAGTTCGTCATTCGCCATTCGTCCTTCCGGCCACGCGTGCGTGCAAGCACACACCCTACTTTGCACTGCCATGGAAGCACCACTGCGGGTGATGATCGTCGATGATGCGGTCCTGTACCGCAAGATCGTGGCCGATGTGCTGGCCGGCTGCCCGGGTGTCGAGGTGGTGGGCACGGCGGCCAATGGCCGGCTTGCGCTCGATCGGCTGGCCGCGACCGGCGCCGAATGCCTGGTGTTGGATCTCAACATGCCGGAGATGGACGGCCTGGAAGTGTTGCACGAGATTCGGCGGCGGCGCCTGGATGTGGGGGCGGTCATGCTCAGCGCGCTGACGAGCGAGGGGGCCGCCGAGACCCTGGCGGCCTTGGAGGCCGGGGCCTTCGATTTCGTGCTCAAGCCCTCGGGGCAAAACATCGAGGCCAACCGGGCGATGCTCCGCAGCGAGCTGGCGTCGAAGCTCGAGGCCTACCGGCGGCGCCGCAGCATCCAGCGGCTGTTGCGGCGGGCGGCCCCCGGCGACGGCCAGCCCCCAACGGCACCCTCCTTGCACGCCGTGCAAAAATCCGCAGTGGGCCGGCGGCGCCTGGGGCCCTCCGAGCCGGTCGAGGTGGTGGCCGTGGGCATCTCCACCGGTGGGCCCCCCGCACTGGCCGAGATGCTCCCCCGCTTGCCCGGCGACCTGCGCGTGCCGGTGCTTATCGTCCAGCACATGCCGCCGGTGTTTACGCGGTCGCTGGCCGAGGGCCTGGACCGGCGCTGCGCCCTGCCGGTCCGCGAGGCCAGCGATGGCCAGCCCCTTGGCCCCGGCCAGATTTGGATCGCCCCGGGCGGCCGGCAGATGCGGGTGGCCCGCAGCGGCGATGGCGTGGTGCTCCAAATCACCGACGACCCGCCGGAAAACAACTGCCGGCCTTCGGTCGATTACCTCTTCCGCTCCGTGGCCGAGGTCTATGGCCCCCGCGCCATCGGCGTGATCATGACCGGCATGGGCAACGACGGCACCGCAGGCTGCCGCTCACTCAAAGAGCGGGGCGGATGGGTGGTGGCGCAGGATGCGGCCACGTGCGTGGTGTATGGCATGCCCCGCGGGCCTATCGAATCGGGCCTGGCCGACATCGTGGCACCTCTGGGGCGCATCGCCGACGAGATCCGGGTCCTGGTCAACCGCGGAGTGGTGCCATGCAGGTAAGGCCCGAGGATCTGGCCTTCGTCGCCCGCTTTGTCGAAGAATTGTGCG
>JBBIQF010000059.1:0-2216 GCA_037442445.1 Planctomycetaceae bacterium | reverse complement strand
CGGAACTCGGCCAAGGCGGCGGCGAACCGGCCTTGCCGGGCCAGGGCTTCGGCCAGCCCAACGCGGGCGCCCGGGCAGCGGGGGTCGAGTTCCAGGGCCTTCTGGTACTGGTGGATGGCCTCTTCCAGCCGACCGCGTTCCAGGAGGGCATTGCCCAGGTTCAACCGGCTGGGGGCATCCTGGGGGGCGAGTTTTACGGCGGCTTGGAAATGCTCGGTGGCCTCTTTGAGCATTCCTTGTTCGGCCAGGGCCCGGCCCAGGTTGGTCCGGGCCGTGAGGTGCTTGGGGTTCAGTTCCACGGCTTTGCGGAAGTGGGCGATGGCTTCGCTGCGCCGGCCTTGTTTTTGGCGTACCAGTCCCAAGTTGGCGTGGGCGAACCAGCAGTCGGGGTCCAGGGCCAAGGCTTTTTCGAGGCGGCCGATGGCTTCCTCCAGCTTGCCTTTCTCGATAAGGATGACCGCGATGCTCACATGCCCTTCGAGGTAATCGGGCTGTTTGCGGATCGCCTCCTGGAACTGGGCCAAGGCCTCGTCCAGCCGCCCCTTTTCGAACAGCTCGATCCCTTTCATGCCGTCGCGGAGATACTGGGCGGCCGGCACGCGGATGCTGGCGAACTGGTCGTAGGGCACGTTGACGAATTCGGGCAGGTTGACCGCCCGGTTGGCCGCCGTGGCGTTGGGAATGAGCACGGGAGGCGAATCGTTGCCCGCTTCGTCGAGGTGCGTGAGGAACATCTGGGTATAGGGGGTGTTGGCCTTGGACGAGAAGACCATCCACCGGCCATTGGGCGAAAAGCTATGCCACGAGTTCATCCGCGGGGTGTTGCAGCGCATCCGCCGGGCGGTGCCCCCCTGGGCGGGAATGATCCACAGCTCGCTATCGGGGCGGAGGAGTTGCCCGTTGCGGCAGCGGACGAAGACGATCCACTTGCCGTCGGGCGAGACTTTGGGGAAGGTGTTGCTGGTGCCGTTGGCCGAGGCGCCGGCCACAGGCTGGGGCTGGCCGCCGCGGCCCTCGTTGAAGGGTATTCGGTACAGGTCGTACTGGATCTGCACCTCTGCCGGGTCGTTGGGGTACTGCGCCGGCTTATAGCCGGGCGGATACGGGTCTTTGGCCGGCGCCCGGACGAAGATGATCTCCTTGCCGTCGGGGGTCCAAGCCGGGTCGCAGTGGACGTACTGAGGGTCGTCGGCGCCGGGCAGTGGCCGGATGGTCCCGGCGGCCCGGTCGTAGTACCCTAAGATGCCGCGTGTGGGGTAGAACACCTGGAGGAACCGGTAATCGGTGAAGTTTTGCACGTAGACGCTCTCGTTGAGCGTGGTGACCACGAACCGGCCGTCGGGCGAGATGCTGGAGAGAAAACCGATGGTCTTCTTCCCGGGCGGTTTTCCGGCGAACGCGTTCCAGGTGATGACGTGCTGCTGTTCGATGAAAGTTTCGCGGGCCACCGGGGTGATGGCATAGGTTCCCTTGTCGCCTGCCGGGCCATCGAGGTCCATGGCCAGGGTGCGGCCATCGGCGGTGAAGGAGTGGCAATTGGCGCAGGTCAACAGGTCGGTCAGCAGCAGGCGGCTTTCGGGGCGAGCGATGTCGCGTAGGCGCCAGGCGATGAGGGGGAGGAAGGCTTCGCTCAGCGGTTTGATGACGCCTTCTTCGGTGGCCGAGGGAGCCAAGGGCACGTCGCGGTAAAAGATGGGGGCCCCCACCGGGTCGCGCGAGGTGATGAGGGTAATCTGCCCGCGGGACAGCGGTTGCCCGGGCTGGCCACTGTTGAAGCCCACCAGCGTCAGGGTGGCCGGCTTTTCGACCGAGCGCAGTTTGACCGCGGCCCAGACGCCGGCATCGACTTCCCACGCCTTGGCCGAGGCTTGATAGGGCGTGCCGCGGTAGATTTCGTTGGTCTTGGTCACGCATCGGGGGTCGATGGGACCGGCAGGCGGCGGCAGGCCGGGCAAGAGCACATCGATGGTCTCGCGAGAGCCGGTAAAGGCGAACCGCAACAGCCAGGTATCGGCCTGGGGGTGGGCATCGTGCCACAAGACGGTTGGCGGTACGATTTCCGGGGGAAAGATGGACTGGTCCAACGGGTAGTCGATGACCAGCGGGGCCAGCGCCCCCGTGGAGGCGGCCGGGGGACTCGGTGGGTTGGCTGGGGCGGCCTTTTGGGGATGATCCAGGCGTTCCAACGCGGCGGCCAGGGTGGCGATCGTCTGGCG
>JBBIQF010000058.1:314-2232 GCA_037442445.1 Planctomycetaceae bacterium | reverse complement strand
GGGCCAGATAATCGTTGACCGTCACCACGTGCACCCCTTTGCCCTCCAGGGCATTGAGGTAGGCGGGCAGGGTGGCGACCAGGGTCTTGCCCTCGCCGGTGACCATCTCGGCGATCG
Source organism: Planctomycetaceae bacterium (assembly GCA_037442445.1). Classification (GTDB taxonomy): domain Bacteria; phylum Planctomycetota; class Planctomycetia; order Pirellulales; family Thermoguttaceae; genus JANLFZ01. The sequence goes on along the minus strand of JBBIQF010000058.1, from coordinate 2,115 downwards.
CCCCGCTGTGCAATACCATGCCACCCAAGAGCTGCACGTCGAAGTGGCGCATCCCCAGCCGCCGCCGCCCGGCCTCGCGGCAGACCGCAAAGGCCTCGATCAAGAGGTCGTCCAGCGTTTCGCCCGCCGCCAGACGCTTGCGGAACTTGTCGGTCTCGGCCCGCAGCTCGGCGTCGGTCAACCGCTGGCAGTACGGCTCGCGGGCATTGATGGCCTCGACCTTGGGTTGCAGCCGGCGCAAATACCGGGCGTTGGCCGACCCAAAAAGAGTGGTCAGCCCCCGCTCGACCGCCCGGCCTAAGCCCCCAAACACGTCCCCCAGGGTTTCCCAAACCTGTTCCAGTACTTCCATGGCAAGCGTGCGGGGGATAGATAGAAAAAATGACGTAACCGACTTCCAGCCTAAACTTTATCGATCGCTCCTCCCACCGTCAAGGACGGCCCGCGGGAGTACGCATCCCCCATAAGAAGCGCCACTGATAGCGGCGTCGCTCCCTTGCCATGGCCGAGGGGTATCCCACAATTGTGGAATAACCCCGCACGCCTCCATCGCCCGCTGTGCCGCCAGGCCTCGCGGGGTGCCCCGGCCCGGGACTTGCCCCTGCCCACACGCTGCCCATGAGCGAACTTCCTTTGCCCCCGTCTGCCAAACCCGACAACACCTGCACGCCGGGGCCCAATCACCGGAGCATCACGGGCAAACTGGTGTTCCTGGGAACGGGTACGTCGCACGGCGTCCCCATGATCGGCTGCTCGTGCCCCACGTGCACCAGCCCGGATCCCAAAAACCACCGGACCCGGTGCGCCGTGGCCCTCGGCCTGCCCCACGGAAACTTGCTCATCGATACCCCGCCAGAACTCCGGCTCCAGCTCCTCCGGCAGGGCATCGGCATCATCCACGCGGTGGCGTACACCCATGGACACGCCGACCACCTGTTCGGACTGGATGATCTGCGGATTTTCCCCCGCTATCTGGGGACCGAGGTGCCCATCTACTGCGAGGCCCATGTGGAGCAGATCATCCGCCGGGCCTTCGCGTATGCCTTTGACCCTCAGGTGCAAGACCTGCCAGCAGGGGGTGTGCCGCGCCTGGCGTTTCGCCGGCTGACCGGGGAGCCTTTCGAGGTGCTAGGAGCCAGGCTTATCCCGGTGCGATTGGTCCACGGCCAAGCCGGGTCGCTGGGGTTCCGCATCGGAAACGTGGCCTATTGCACCGATACGAAGGCCATTCCGCCATCGAGTGCCGAGCTGCTCCGCGGCCTGGAGGTGCTGATCCTCGATGGACTGCGGCATCATCCGCATCCCACGCACCTGTGTATTGCCGAGGCACTGGAGGTCGTCCGCCAGCTCCGCCCCCGGCGGACGTACCTGACGCACATCGCCCACCAGTTGGAACACCATACCACCAACCAGAGCCTTCCTCCGGGGGTTGAACTGGCGTACGATGGCCTGACAATTAGCCTGGTATGAACCTAGGCTGCAAGGAAGGACAACCCGCCGCGGAGGCCCGCCGTACCTTCGGTGGGGCAGCTATTGCCGTCGGCAAATACACGCATTCCCCTCGCCAAGCCTGTTAGCAAGCGGTTTTTCTCCATGCCGGCTACTGGAGCACCCGACCGTCAACAGCTTATCGCAAGGCTTCGACCGTTCGGCCAGGAGCACCTTGTGGCGTTCTGGGACCGGCTGGACGAGCGCCAGCGTGCGGGGCTTGCCGCGGAGATCGCGGGGATCGATTTTACCCAGATCGCTCGCCTGCTGGCCGAGGGCGACGCGGCAGACTCGGTGCGGGCCCTGGCTGCCC
>JBBIQF010000058.1:0-289 GCA_037442445.1 Planctomycetaceae bacterium | reverse complement strand
CGCCATCCGCCTGGGCGACCCCCGCAACCGCTTCTCGCCGGCCGAGGCCCGGCAACGCGGCCAGGCCGCCCTGGCGCAGGGCACCATCGGGGCCATGCTGGTCGCCGGGGGACAGGGCACCCGCCTGGGGTTTCCCCATCCGAAGGGGATGTATCCCGTCGGGCCGGTCTCGGGAAAGACCTTGTTCCAATTGCACGCCGAGAAGGTCCTGGCGGCCGGCCGGCGCTATGGGGTAACTATCCCGTTGTATGTGATGACCAGCCCCGCCACGGACGAAGCCACTGCCGAG
>JBBIQF010000057.1:0-2250 GCA_037442445.1 Planctomycetaceae bacterium | reverse complement strand
GACACACCCATAACGGGTTTTCGCGGGTTGGTTTTTGGATCGCGGAACTCGCCCGCCGACCACGATAGGAGGACGCGCCACGATGCTCGAACTGGAACAGGAGACGCGCCGCTGGACGGTCTCTGACGCCGCCGAGTTGTACGAGGTGGCGGCTTGGGGGAAGGGCTACTTCTCCATCAACGACGAGGGGCATCTCTGCGTGCATCCCACCAAGGAACCGCATCGGGCCATCGACCTGAAACGCTTGGTGGACCGCCTCCAGGATCGGGGGATCCAAACGCCGGTCTTGATCCGTTTTGGGGACCTGTTGCGCCACCGCCTGGGCGAAATCCACGCCGCTTTCCAGCAAGCCATCCGCGACCACGATTACCGCGGCGGTTACCAGTGCGTGTTCCCCATCAAGGTCAACCAGCAGCGCCAGGTGGTGGAAGAGGTGATGGATTATGGCCGGCCCTACCACTTCGGCCTGGAGGCCGGCAGCAAGCCCGAACTGCTGGCCGTCATTGCCCTGGCTTCCAACGACATGCCCATCGTGTGCAACGGGTTCAAGGACGACGAGTTCATCGAGATGGCCATGCTGGCCCAGAAGATCGGCCGGCAAGTCTTCGTCGTCGTCGAGAAATACACCGACCTGGAGCTGGTGCTCCAGAAGTCGGAACAGGTGGGCGTGCGCCCGCAGATCGGCATCCGGGTGAAGCTGGCCACCCCCGGTTCCGGGCGCTGGCAGTCGTCGGGGGGGCACCGGTCGAAGTTCGGCCTGTCGGTCAGCGAGATCCTGCGGGCCCTGGCCGAACTCAAGTCCCGCCACATGGAAGACTGCCTCAAGCTGTTGCACTTCCATCTGGGCAGCCAGATCACCAACATCCGCCACATCAAGCGGGCGATCGTCGAGGCCGCCCGGGTGTATGCCGAGCTGGTCCGCCACGGCGCGGGCCTGGAGTATCTGGATGTGGGCGGCGGATTGGGCGTGGACTACGACGGCTCGCAGACCAACTTCGAGTCGAGCGTCAACTACACCCTCCAGGAGTACGCCAACGACGTCGTGTACCACATCCAGAGCATCTGCGATGAGGCGGGGGTGGCCCATCCGACCATCTTTTCCGAGAGCGGCCGGGCCGTGGTGGCCTACCACAGCATGTTGATCTTCAACGTGCTGGGGGTGACCGGCCTGGGCGACAACGACATCCCGCAGGAGTTGCCCGAGGATGCCGAGCAGCCGCTGGTGGACCTGCTGGAGGCGTACCGGGGGCTCAACGTCCGCAACGTGCTGGAGGCCTATCACGATGCCCAGCAGGCCTTGGATACGGCGATGAACTTGTTCGGGGCGGGGTACCTGCCGCTGGAGCAGCGGGCCTGGGCGGAAAACCTGTTCTGGGCCATCTGCCGCAAGACCCAGCGCCTCATCCGGCAGCTCGAATACGTCCCCGAAGAGCTGGGCATACTCGACTGGCTGCTGAGCGAGACGTACTTCTGCAACTTCTCGCTGTTCCAGTCCCTGCCCGACAGTTGGGCCATCAAGCAGTTGTTTCCCATCATGCCCATCCACCGGCTGGACGAGCGGCCCACCCGCCAGGCGGTTTTGGGCGACATCACCTGCGATTCCGACGGCAAGTTGGACCGCTTCATCGATCGGCGGGACGTGAAGCGGACCCTGCCGGTGCACCCGCTGGACGACCGGCCTTACTACTTAGGCGCCTTCTTGGTGGGGGCGTACCAGGAAATCCTGGGCGATATGCACAACCTGTTCGGCGATACCAACGCCGTGCACGTGTGCATGGCCGAGAACGACGAGGTGGTGGTCGAGGCCGTGATCAAAGGCGATACGGTCAGCGAGGTGCTCCAATACGTGGAGTTCGACCCGCGGGCGCTCGTCCGCCAGATGCGGTCCTCGGTCGAACAGGCCATCCGGGAGAATCGCATCGACGACCGGCAGGCCGGCCGGCTCCTCCGCTTTTATGAGGCGGGGCTGGAGGGGTACACGTATCTGGAAGACGGCCGCGAACGCTGACGTGAGGCGACGCTGGGGCCGGTGCGCAGCCCGACTGGCACTGCAGCGGGGAGCGCCGGAGTCAGGCGGCTCCCGGTGGCCAAGGCTACGGCGTACCAAGCGCCGCTAGATGCCCATCTCCACTCGGGCTGCCTGGCCGGCCGGGCATGGCCGGGGCCAGCCACGGGGCATCAGGCGATGATCGCCAAAATGTCGCGCTCGTCGAGGATCAGCAACTCTTCGCCTTCCACGACGACCTCGGT
>JBBIQF010000056.1:0-2251 GCA_037442445.1 Planctomycetaceae bacterium | reverse complement strand
GCAGCATGGGTGTCCCGCCTTATTTTCCTTGCTCCTGGGCCGTTCAAACCGTACAAGGGGTAGAGAGGGTGAGGGCAGAGAAACCAATGCACGTTTGGGCCGCCCGCTGCCGGGCACACGATGCACAACTTCGCTTTCACGCCGTATTCGGTGCCACCAAGGCCCAGTAATACCCCTTGCAAGTGGGGGCTGGCCGCGCTGCTATGCGTCGGCAGCGCCCATTTGTGTGTCCGTCCGATTGCACTTATAGTGGGGGTTGCGCTTCTTGTTGGCTCGCTTTTGTCGGGCGGCTGCAGCCCCCCAAGAGATGGAGAAAACGGTAGCCAGCCAGAAAATGTATCGGTGCGTCAGCCTGCTCCGGCTGCTCAGGCCGCCGCTAGCCAAGGGGAGCCATCTCAGGCGGCCGCGTCCCCCTCAGAAGCGGATACGGCCGGGCGTATTGCTTCAAGATCGGCGCCTCCTCCAGTGAGCAATAGCGAGCGACTGCCGCGGCCGGCGCAGCCTGCCTCGCCCTCAAAGGCTGCTCCTTCTGGGCAGAAGGCCAGGGAGCAGATGGGTCTGCCGGAGTTGCCCGGCTTGCCCGATGCTCCCGAATCCCCTCGAGTCGCGGAGGACGCGGCTGCCCAACTCCGCCGAGAGGCGCTGGAGGTCGCCAACGAATTGGCCGCCGCGCTGCCCAACCACTGCGAGGCCCTGGCAGTGCGGGGGTGGGTGTATTCCCGGCTGGGCAATACGGCAGAGGCGTCGCGATGCTGGGCCGCGTGCTTGAAACTCGACCCTCGGTTTGCCGAGGCCCATTTCCAGCTCGGGTCGGTGGCACTGAAGGCAGGAAAGTTTGCCGAGGCCCAAGAGCGGTTCCAAAGTGCCTTGGATGCCGACCCGAAGCGCCGGGACGCGCGGCTCCGGCTGGGCGAGGCCCTGTTGATGCAGGGCAAAGCGGAACAGGCCCGCGGGGTGCTGGAACCGATGTTGTCCGAAGAGGGCGCGCTTGTGGCCGAGGCCCGGTACTTCAGTGGCCGGGCTTGCCTGCTCTTGCGACAATTTGCCCAGGCGCAGAGGCACTTCGAGGAGGCCATCCGCTTGGCGCCCGAGATGACGCACGCCTACCACGGTCTGGCCACGGCCCTTGCGCGGCAGGGGCACAGCGAAGCTGCGCGGCGATACCAGGCGGAGTTCGAGAAGCGTAAGAAACAGGACCAAGAGGCGGAGAAGCAGCGGCTGAAGGCCTTGGACGATCTATCGGAACTGCGAACCGCCGTGGCGCGGGCCCACGCTGCGGCCGGCCAGGTGTTCCGCACACGGGGTCGGCCCGCGGCGGCCGAAAGGCACTGGCGGCGTGCCGCGGCGTTGGATTCGGGCGATTGCGAGGCCCGGCTGCAACTGGCCGTCCTGTGCCAAGAACAGGGCCGGCTGGCCGAGGCGCTCCGCTGGAGCGAAGAACTGGTGGAGCGCCAGCCCCGCAACCCCGTGTTCCTGTTGCACGTGGGGGTGATCCAGGCGGAGATGCACCGGTTCGAGTCGGCCGAGCGGGCCTTCCGGCAGGCCGTCGAGGTGGCGCCGGACCATGCCCCTGCCCACGCCGCTTTGGCCCAATTGTACCTCCGCGAGGGGCGAAACCTGGACCAGGCCCGCCATCATGCCGGCCGGGCCACCCAATTGGCCAGTACCGCCGCCAACTACGCCCTGCTGGCGGCTGTGTGCCGTGCCCAGGGCGATAAGCCGGCCGCCCGGCAAGCCATCCAACACGCTTTGCGCCTGGAACCGCACAATGCCCAGATCCGCGCTTTGGAGCAATCGCTTGGCCAAGAGCAATAGCATGTCGGCGAGCTTCCGGAGCCTGGCCGGCGGCCTGGGCCTTTGGGTGTGGCTAATTGTTGCGGCGCTTTCGGGCTGGTGTGGTGCTGGCGAGTCGCCGATCCGGCTTCGGGATGTTACGGCCGAGACAGGCATCACGTTCCGCCACAGCGATGGTTCTGGCGGCCGGCGGTACATCGCCGAGACGGTCTGTTCGGGGCTGGCCACCTTCGATTACGACGGCGACGGGCTAGTGGACATCTATTTTCTCAGCGGCCGGCCGCTGCCCGGCAGCCCGCCCGACCCGAACGCCCGAAACGCCCTGTACCGCAACCTGGGGCACTTCCGGTTCGCCAACGTGACCGACCAGGCCGGCGTGGGCGATGCCGGTTACAGCATGGGCGTGTGCGTGGGGGATTACGACGGCGATGGCCTGCCGGATATCTATGTGAACAAC
>JBBIQF010000055.1:0-2276 GCA_037442445.1 Planctomycetaceae bacterium | reverse complement strand
CGTTGGTAAACCGCCAGCGACAGGGGGTCCGTAAGGGCCGGGTGATGCCAGCCCTGCACCGCCGCCGCTTGCAATTACTCTGCCGCCAGCACAAGATTGGGTCCGCAAGGCGCAAGGCGGCTCGGGACCTGCTCGAACACGGGCTCTGGGCCCCGCCGTTTGCTCCGTGGAACACAGGCGACCTTAAAGGTCTTGCACAGGAGGAGAGCGATGCGTGCGGGCACGAGGTGCTGGGCGGGCGTGATGGTTATGCTGGCCGTGTTGGCCGGAGCGGGCGGTGCTCTTGCGGCCGAGCCGGTGGTCGCGGCCGGCTCGGCCGCGGGCCCGTGCGCCCCAGCGGAGCAGCAATACCACGCCGCGCCATCTCGGGGCGGCGGAAACTACCAGGGCGGCGGAGGTTACCTATCGCAGGCGCAGGGAATAGGGCATGAGCATCAGCACGCGCTGGGTGCGGAGCCGGCCCCAGAGGGCAGCCCGGCCCAGGATTTCGCGCACGCCGGGCAAGGCCTCTTCGGCCCCGGGGGCGGCAGCGGCCGGGTCGCTGAGCAATTGCTCGAGGATCGAGCGGGGTTTGGGCAGGATCAAGAGTTCGACTTTGTCCTCGGGCTTCAGGCCCGCGGCGGTCTTGGCATAGGCGATGGCATCGGCCAGCGTGCCCAGGGCATCCACCAATCCGTTGGCGGCGGCCATGCGCCCCGTGAAGACGCGGCCCTCGGCCAAGGCATCGAGCTTGTGGCGGGGGATGCGGCGCGACTCGGCCGCCTTGTCCACGAACTGCCGATAGGTCTCCTCGATCAGCGCGCCCCAGGCGGCCCGCTCTTCTTCGGTAAACGGCTGCGTGGAGGAGAGCACGCCGCTGTTGCGCCCGCGGCTGATGACCTCGGTGGTGATGCCGAGCTTGTTGTACAAGCCCGCCACCACCAGCTTGCCGCCCAGCACGCCGATCGAGCCGGTGATGGTGCCGGGCTCGGCGTAGATGCGGTCGGCCCCCATGGCCAGATAGTATCCGCCGCTGGCCGCCACGTCGCCCAGGCTGGCGACCACCGGCTTCTTGTTTCGGCGGATTTCGCGCCACACCAGGTCGCTGGCCACGGCCGAGCCGCCAGGGCTATCGACGCGGAGCACGATGGCCAGCACTTTGGGGTCCTCCTCCGCCGATCGCAGCGCGGAGATGAGTGTGGCCGACCCCAGCACCGACTCGCCGAACAGGCTGGTGGCGCTTTCGCCCTCGACGATCATACCCACGGCATAGACGACGGCGATTTTCTTGGCCGGCGTGGGCTTTTCGGCCGGGCGCCGCGCCCCGAAGGCCAGTTCCATGAACTTCAGAAAGCCCGGCAGGCCGGCCGCTTCGCTCTCCGAAGGCCGGCCGGGCTGCGCCACGACCGCAAGCGCCTCGGCCCCCAGGCGCTTGCGGAGCGTCTCCTGGTACTCGTCGAAATAGCACACGTGGTCCACCAGCCGTGCCTTAAGGGCGGCCTGGGGGGTGAACATCCCCTGGTCCACGAGGGCTCGGACTTCGGCGGGGTCGAGCTTGCGGTCGGCCGCCACGGTGGCCACCAGGGCCTGGTACGAGTCATCGACGATGGCCTGGATGCTCTCGCGCAGGTCGGGGCTCATGGCGGTCTGCGTGAAGCTTTCCGCAGCGCCTTTGTACTTGCCTTTTTGAAGCAGCTCGAAGCGAAGGCCCAGCTTGTCCAGCAGGCCCTTGTAGAACGTCATCTCGGCCCGCACGCCGGGCAGCATCAGCATTCCCGAAGGGGCCATGACGATCTCGTCGCAGGCGGCCGCCACCAGGTACTGGTTGGTATCGGCGCCGGTCAACTGGGCGATGACGGGTTTTTTCTTGTCCCGCACCCGGCGGATGGCCTGCCGGAACTCGTGCACCTTGCCGGGGCCCAGGTCGGGGTCGTCGAACTCCAGGAGCACGGCGGCCACCGGCTCGTGGGCGGCGCGGTCCAGGCGGTCGATGGCCGCCGCCAGCGAGGTACGCACCTCGCCGAACAAGCCGCTGGCCGCTGGCCCCTCTGGAAAATCGCCCCGCAGGCGCATGCGCCAGACGGTGGGGCGGGCCTTGGCACCGGCTTTGCCGCTGGCCGAGGCCTCGGGCTTTTCCTTGCCCTTGCCGGTGGGCTTGGCTTTGCCTTCGGCGCCCTTGGTTTTGGGAGGGGTGGCCGGGGCGGTTTTCGACGTGGCCGCTGCCGGCGGCGACTCGGCCGGCGATTCGGGGCCCGCTTTGGATCGGGGATGGGCCGCCGCTTCCAGGTCCAGAATGC
>JBBIQF010000054.1:0-2314 GCA_037442445.1 Planctomycetaceae bacterium | reverse complement strand
TCTATAACGGCTCCGCCGAACGGTGCCATCGACTGGTCCCGGTTCGTGGGGCACGTGCGGCGGCACCAGCGCTTCCTGTTGACGACGCACATCCGGCCGGACTGCGACGCCCTGGGCAGCACGCTGGCCATGGCGGCGCTCTTGGAGCATCTGGGCAAGCAGGTGACTGTCGTCACGGCCTTCGACGTGCCGCGGACCTTCCAGTTCCTCGATCCGCAGAAGCGTTTCAAGCGGTATGGCCGCGACGTGTCGCTGGCCGACCTGGCAGGGATCGAGGCCTTGCTGGTGTTGGATACCAGTGCCTGGGGCCAGTTGGGCGAGATGGGCGAGGTGATCCGCGCGCTGCCGGTGGTGAAGCTCGTGTTGGACCACCACATCACGTCGGACGACCTGGGGGCCGAGCTGTTCCGCGACACGCAGGCCGAGGCTACAGGGCGCCTGGTCTTCGAGGCTGCCGGGCATCTCGGCGTGCCGTTGAACCCCGAGGTGGCCACCTGCCTGTTCGCCGCCCTGGCCACCGATACGGGTTGGTTCCGATTTGCATCGGCCAGCAGCCGCACCTATCGCCTGGCGTCGGCGCTGATCGACGCGGGGGCGGTGCCCGCCCGGCTGTATCAGGCCCTGTACGAGAACGACAGTGCGGGCCGGCTGCGGCTGATAGGCCGAGCCATGGCCCGTGTCCAGTTGGACTGCGGCGGCCGGCTGATCCACACCTACTTGTCGCAGGCCGACTTCGCCGAGTGCGGTGCGGTGCCTTCCGATAGCGAAGACATCATCAACATGACGCTGAGCGTGGGTGGCACCGAGGTGGCCGTGATGCTGGTCGAGCAGCCCAGCGGCGGCTTCAAGGTCAGTTTCCGCAGCCGGTCGGGGTTGGATTGCAGCGCCGTAGCGGCCCGGTTCGGGGGGGGCGGGCATCGGGCGGCGGCCGGCGCCTTCGTGGCCGAGCCCCTAGAGCGCGCCCAGCGCAAGGTTCTTGACGCCGTGCGCGCGGCGATGGAATAATAAGCCGACTTTGCCCCGCAACTTCATCCCGCCTGAGCGAGGGTACCCGATCATGGCCGAGTCTTCCCCTACCCCTCCCATCGCTTGCGGCTTGTGTGGCGGCGCGCCGCCGGAGGAACCCCGCCGCGGTTTCCTGGCCCGGCTGGTGGCCCTGGGGCTGGGGGCTGCCGCGTATCTCACGCCGGTGGTGGCCGGCCTGGCGGCATTCCTCAACCCCTTGCGGCAAAAAAGCCAGGCAGGGCAGTTCGTGCGCCTGGCCTCGCTGGAGACCCTGGACACCACCCCGCGCAAAGTGGCCGTCATCATGGACCGCACCGACGCCTGGAACCTGTATCCCAAACAGCCGGTCGGCGCGGTCTGGCTCCGCAAGGTGGGGCCTAAAGAGGTCAAGGCGCTGCATGTGGTCTGCCCGCACGCCGGCTGTTTCATCGACTACGACGCCGCGGCCGGGCAGTTCGTGTGCCCCTGCCACCTGGCCCATTTCGACCTGGACGGCAAACGCCTGGAGGCCAACTCCTCCAGCCCCCGCGATATGGACGCGCTGGAGGTCGACTACGAAACGCAAGGCGGCACGACCTATGTGCGGGTGAAGTTCCAGAACTTCCGCATCGGCACGGCGGAAAAGATCGAAGCTTAAGACACCTTGCTGGCCTCGCCCGAAGTGGTGTTTTCGTCGAGGAAAACCCTGATGAACTCCTGGATGGCCTGGTTGAACGAGCGGACGGGCATCGCCGCATGGTGGCAAGCGTGCCGCCAGCGGACCGCCCCCCTGCGGTGCCGCACGCTGGCCAGTTGGCCTAGCGTCATCCTGTTCTTGTTCTTCCTGGAGGCGGTAACGGGGTTGGTCCTTTGGATGTACTACAGCCCCAGCGCCCAGACCGCCTGGGAAAGCGTGTACTATCTCCAGTACGAGGTGCTGGGCGGGGGGCTGCTGCGGGCGCTTCATTACCACGGCGGGCAGGTGCTTTTGGCCGTGCTGGGCATCTACGTGCTTCACATGCTATTTCGGTGGGCCTACCGCGCGCCCCGCGAAGTGGTGTTCTGGCTGGCGGTGCTCTTGGTGCTGGTGACCGGCGACCTCCTGGCCTGGTCGCAGCGGGGCTATTGGAGCACCAATGTGCGGACCAACTTTCTGCTGTTGATCCCGGGCATCGGCGAGCCTCTGCGGCGCCTGGCCATCGGCGGGCCGGAGATGGGCCACCTCACCCTCACCCGATTCTTTGCCCTGCACGCCGGCCTATTGAGTGCGGTGTTTGCCGGGTTGCTATGGCTGCACGCCAAAGCATTGCGGCGTGCGGATGCGGCCGAG
>JBBIQF010000053.1:1238-2322 GCA_037442445.1 Planctomycetaceae bacterium | reverse complement strand
AAAGGGAACGCGGATTCGCGGCTACCAGAACGCCATGTGGCGGCTGGAGCCTGTGGGAAAAGCGGCGGGCTTCGTCGCCGAGCCGGGCCTTGAGTACGCTTTGGCCGGCACGTTCTACGCGGTCGGCAGTCTGCTGCACGTGGACTTCGCGGCCGACCCCGCCCTGTTAGAGCACTTCTTCTGCCCGGCGCGTGGCCAGCCGGAGTGGTCCGGTGTGCGACGAAGCCTCCCCCAGAAGTAGGGGCGGCCGGTGGCAGCCGGAAATCAAGATTTCTCAGAGAGCAAAGACAGTAGAATCGCGATAGGGGCCAGGGAAAGCGGTCACAACAGGCAGTATCCCTCCATGGAGGGACATGCTTTCTCGCGTCCGCACGCTGGGCCTTGAGGCCGCCAGACCGCTCTTAGTGAATGTGAGGGCACGTTGCCGGGTCGGGAAACTCCGGCTTTTTTCTCGGTGCGGGCCACTTTCCAGCAATCGGCTGGAGGATTGGGCAGATTCTGCCGATTATTCCGACTGCGGAAAAGTTGCGGGCCGCTGCGCCGGCTAAGCACCTCTTCAGAGCCACGCGGCTGTTGAAGAGTACCGCCAATGGCGGGCAACGGCGTGCATGCGGCTTGGCGATAGGCAAGTCACGCGGGGGAGCACCGGACACCGAAACCTATGTCTTGCATCGCACCTCGCTATCGCGCCGTTCACCGAACAGCTAAGGTGTTTCCCCTTGTATTGGGGGCATGCGTTGTCTTAATGCTAGGGGGGCTCCTGGCCGCTGCCGAGCCAACCGGTGGCGACCCTGGGTTCCGCTCCTACGGGCTGCAATACGCCAGGGCTGGCGATGTGGAAGCGACGCTGGCCCCGTTACTTCCGCCGGGGGCAGAAGTTATCGCCGATGCTAAGGGAAATCGGGTATTGGTCCGCGGGCCAGCCGGGGCGCACGAGATCGCCCAGCAAGTGATCCGCTCGCTCGACAAACCGCCGACCGCCCCATCGGCAGGTCCTGGAGCGGGTAGCGGTGGTGCACTGCCGAGTACCACGTTGCGGGTTTACCCGTGCGCGGTGGGGCAGGCTCAGGCCGAGGCCGCCCGG
>JBBIQF010000053.1:279-1225 GCA_037442445.1 Planctomycetaceae bacterium | reverse complement strand
CTTCAGGCCGCCTTGCGCGGCGTCCCCGGTGTGCGGATCGTACCTGACGAGCGGACCGCTCAGATACTGGTCGTGGCCCCGGCAGGGATTCAGGGGCAAGTGGCCGCCCTGTTGGCACAGGGGGAACGGCCCGGCACGGTTTCCCCGCCCGCGGCGGGCCAGCCGGCCCCTGCGGCGGCAATGTTTCCGGCGGGCACACAGGTGGAACATCGGTTGTCGGTGGTGTCGGCCGACCGGCTCGAGGCCGCGCTGCTGGCCATCCTTGGGGCTCGGTTGCAGCCGGTGTCGGCCCCCGGGGCCGAGGTGGGCGTTTACCGGATGGCGCTGGCGGACCGCGCCGGGCTGACCCTGGAGATTCACCGCCGGGCGAACCATCTGCGGGTTTCGGGGCCGGAGGTGCAGACCCGGGCGTTCTTGCAGATGGTTCGCGCGCTGGATGCGCCGGCCGATCGAGGCGAGGAGACCACCCGGATGGTCGCCTTGCGAACGACGCGGCCAGAGGACGCCCGGCGGACGGTCGAGGCTTTGCGGCAGAGTGCCTTGGCGCGCAAAGGGGGAGGTGAAGAGCCGTTGGCCAGCAAGCTGTTCCAGGCGCGGCCCAAGGCCGAGCCTCGCCAGGCGGCACCGCTGGTGGCTCAGGCCCAGCCTGCGCCGCCGCCCGAGGGCGCCCCGCAACCGCCCAAGCCCGAGGCACCGGCCCAGCCGGGCGAAGAGGAAGGCGCCGGGATGATCGGCCCCGTACAGGTGGAGATGCTCGAAGGGCTGGATGTCCTCATCGTGCGGGGCCACCGCCGCGACGTGCAGCGGGTGCTGGAAATCATCCAGCGGATCGAGGAACTGAGCCAGGTGACCGAGCCGGCCATCGTGGTCTATCAGCTCGGCCATGTCGATAGCGTGGCGCTGGCCAATTTGGTGATCCAGGTGTACGGCGAGGTCTTTGCGGCCC
>JBBIQF010000053.1:0-260 GCA_037442445.1 Planctomycetaceae bacterium | reverse complement strand
GCCGAATGCCCTATTGCTGATCGGGCGCAAGGAGAGCGTGGAACGCGTCATCGACCTGGTGCGGCGCCTGGATGTGCCGGTAGCGCCGGAGAGCCAGTTCCAGGTGTTCCGGTTGCGGCATGCGGCGGCCAGCACGCTCCAGACCACAATTCAGGGGTTTTATACGGACCGGGGCGGGCTGGGGCCGGTGGTGCGGGTGACGGCCGATGTGCGGTCCAATGCCCTGATCGTGCAGGCCAGCCCGCGCGACATGGCCGAGG
>JBBIQF010000052.1:0-2333 GCA_037442445.1 Planctomycetaceae bacterium | reverse complement strand
GGCACGTTCTGGATCAATGAATTGGGGTGGAAGTACAAGATGTCGAACCTCCAGGCCGCTTTGGGGCTCGCCCAGCTCCAGCGCGTGGACGCCTTCATCGAGGCCAAGCGGGAGATTTTCGGCTGGTATGCCGAGGGGCTTTCGGGCGTGCCTCACCTGCGGCTGAATGCCGAGGCGCCCTGGGCCCGCAGCATCTACTGGATGACCAGCATCGTCTTGGACGAAGGGGCGGGCATTTCGCGCGACGCGCTGCGCACCGCTTTGCACGAGCGGAGGATCGACACCCGGCCGGTGTTTCCGGCCATCAGCCAGTACCCGTTTTGGCCGCGGCGCCAGCCGCCGCAGCCGGTGGCGGAGCGCCTGGGCCGGCAAGGCGTGAACCTGCCCAGTGGAATCCGCCTCCGCCGCCGCGAGGTGGAGTACATCTGCACGCAGATTCGCAGCCTGTTGGAGCGAGGATAAAGGCCGCCATGCTACCCGTTGACCGCCAGGCCGCTGGCCCCTGCCACTCCCGCAGCCTTGCCCGGGCGGTGCGCCGCCGTGCCCTGGAGATGGTGCACCGCGCCGGGGCAGCGCATATCGGCTCCTCGCTGTCAGCGGCCGACATCCTGGCGGTCCTTTACGCCGAGATCCTGCGGGTGGACCCGGCCCGGCCGGCCTGGCCCCTTCGCGATCGCTTCATCATGAGCAAAGGCCATGCCGCCGCCGCCCTTTATGCGGTCCTGGCCCTGCGCGGGTTCTTCCCCGCCGAGTGGCTGGACGCCTATTGCGCCGACGGCAGCCCGCTGGCCGGCCATGTTACGGCGCACGGCGTGCCGGGCGTGGAGGTCTCGACCGGCTCGCTGGGGCACGGGCTGCCGCTGGGCTGCGGGATGGCGCTTGCCGGCTGGCGCAGCCGGCAGCCCTGGCGGGTCTTCGTGTTGCTCAGCGATGGCGAGTGCGACGAGGGATCCACCTGGGAGGCCGCGCTCTTTGCCGCGCATCACGGGCTGCAAAACCTGGCGGCCATCATCGACTACAACAAGCTCCAGGGCTTCGGCGCCGTCGAGGACGTGCTGCGCCTGGAACCACTGGAGGCCAAATGGCAGGCGTTCGGCTGGGCGGTCCGCCACTGCGATGGGCACGACCACACGCAGTTGGCCCACTGGCTGCACCGGCTGCCCTTCGAACCGGGCAAGCCGAGCCTGCTTGTTGCGCACACCATCAAGGGCAAGGGCGTGGGCTTCATGGAGAACCAATTGGCGTGGCACTACCGCTCGCCGGACGCCGCCCAGATGGCCGCAGCCATCGCCGAACTCGATGCCCTCCCGCAGACCACGGAGACCTGCGGATGAGGACAGCCTTTATCGAAACGCTTTGCCACTTGGCGCGCCAGGATACGCGCATCTGGCTCTTGGCCGGCGATCTGGGGTTTTCGGTACTGGAGCGGTTTGCCCAGGCGTTTCCCGACCGCTTCGTGAATGTAGGCGTGGCCGAGCAGAACATGATTGGCATCGCGGCGGGCTTGGCCCTGTGCGGCAAAGTGGTGTTCACCTATTCCATCGCCAATTTCCCCACCTTCCGGTGCCTGGAACAGATCCGCAACGACGTGTGCCATCACCGGGCCAACGTGAAGATCGTCGCCGTCGGCGGGGGGCTGGCTTACGGCACCCTGGGGTACACGCACTTCGGGGTGGAAGACCTAGCCGTGATGCGCTGCCTGCCGCACATGACGGTGGTCGCGCCGGGCGACCCGGTCGAGGCCCGGTTGGCCACCCAGGCCATCGCCAGCCTCGATGGGCCTTGCTACTTGCGATTGGGCAAAGCGGGCGAAGCGGTGGTCCACACCCAGGAGCCTGCGTTCCGTCTGGGCGAGGCCATCCTTGTGCGTCCCGGGGAAGATGTAACTTTGGTCAGCACGGGGGCGATCTTGGGCCGGGTGGTCGAGGCGGCCCGGCTGCTCCAGGCCCGCGGGGTGTCGGCGGCCGTGCTGAGTATGCCCACGGTCCATCCCTTGGACTGCGAGGCACTGCGGGCGGCCGCCGCCCGAACCGGCCTGGTATGCGCCATCGAGGAGCACCATGCGGTCGGGGGCTTGGGCGACGCGGTGGCCCGGGCCCTGGCCGGCGGTCCCCCGACCGCCGTGCGCTTCTTCGCGCTGGATGGGCAATCGCTGGCCACCGGCCGGCAGATCGGCGGCCAGGCCTATCTATTAGAGCGGGCAGGACTGTCGCCCCAATCGCTGTGCGAAAGTGTGCTGGGCGCGCTGCGGGCGGACAAAGGCGGCCTGGCGCGTGCGGGGAGGTGAAAACGATGCCGCCGCTGGTTTCCATCGCCGTGCCGACCTACAACCG